>JAQICV010000036.1 GCA_027858315.1 Candidatus Woesearchaeota archaeon | reverse complement strand
TCTTATTTAATTCTTGACGAAAAGAATTCTCGTGAGGAATTATTTGTTTTTGTACAAGTTTACGAATCATAATAATTAAAGAAATTTGAACTTTATAAATCTACTTCGGATAAAGCCGTTGTATGAAATAATACACTAAATATGATATTATTTCAATTTTTCAAAACATTTTTAAATAATTAAAATATGTTATATACTATTCAGAAGTGTAGGATTACAAGAAGTTAGTCTCATTTATTGTTTAAATAGTTTAATATTCCTATTGAAACAATGACTAGAAATCTATTTTATTTCTTATTTATTCTGAAAAGTTTGCAAAATGAAAGGAACTATTAAATGGTACAGAAAAGAAAAAGGTTACGGTTTTATTACTGGTGAAGATGAAAAAGATTACTTTTTACACTTAACAGCTCTCCCTCAAAATGTTGATAATGTTGAAGGGAAAGAAGTAGAATTTGAAGTAGAAACTACCCAAAGAGGAGTTCAAGCAACTAAAATTGTATTTCCTAATTCACCAGAGAAAGAAGTCTGAAATTTATTATTAAATAAATTTTAAAAATTAAATAATTTTATACCCTAAAGATTCCATTACTTTGAATTCCTCATCTAAAAGATTTTTTTCTATTACAGGGCAACTAGAAGCACTAATTACATATTTTCCAACAATGAATAAAGGATAATCTTTGCAAAGTCTTGGTCTATTTTCATTAAGATGTATCTTACATAAAAATTTATCATCTAATTTTAAGCATGGTTTTGCTCCAAGATTTAAATGATATTTATCTCCTTCTTTCTTAATTAGGAGATTATTTTTTAAATATTCTTTTTCAAATTTACCAAGTATAAGAATTGCTTGGCTATGATTCATCGACAAAAATCCAAATTGACAACATTTTGCATGACAAACATTCATACAATAATCACTAATACTATTTCTTGCACTTTCAACTAAATTAACAATATCTTTCAATAAACACCTTCATTCTGTCCCTATTTATAGAATAAACAATTCTAGTCAGAATCTGACCTAATAAATTATATTTTAGTTAGAATATAAACCTTCCTTACAAATTGTTAGTTAAATTCAAGAATTAAAGCACTGTCTATTTATTATTAAAAAAAGATTTAGTAATAATTACATACTACTAATAGCTTTTTCAAAAAGAGGTAAAACTGCTTCAGCCTCTTCTTTAGTTAATCTACCTAATTTAGAAAATCTCCAATCTCCAGAATCAACATCTAAGTTTTCTCTTGAAAGTTGTAATTTTGTTCTTCCTTCATTATAGGACATAATTGATACTTTAATTTTAGTAGCATCAAATTTTGCTTCTTCACCAAATAATTCTTTATCTAAAGTTTTATCAAATCCAGCCATGTAATAATATATTATATTATACAGCTTTTAAAACTTTGTGAACTCTTTAAGTTCACAACGGCTTAGAGATTAAATTTCTTGACTTTGTGAGTTTTAATAACTCACAACATCTATGAATGAAACATTCATACGATGCCAAAAATTTATTTTATAAATTATTGAGCAGCTTAAAAATCTACGATTTTTTGACTTTGTGAACTCTTTAAGTTTACAACATCTATAAATGAAATATTCATATGATACCAAGAATTTATTTTAAAAAATACTTATTTTTTAATTTCTATAACTCTTCCAACTTGACCATCTTCAAGTTGTACCTTAATTCCTCTATGATGAACTGCAGAATTAGTAAGAAGTCTCTTAACTACTCCATATGTTACTTTTCCAGACTTTTGGTCTTTCTTTAGAATAACTCCTACACTTAAACCAATTTTAATATTTTCTCGTTTAGTATGACTCATTTTAATAATAATTAAATATATTTTTTATTATTCATTCTCTCAAGCATACCTTTAACAAAAATCTCATTTTTCCTTTGTTCTTCAGTTTTATCAGCTTTATCATCAACAATCTTTTTTTTCATTTCTATTGAATATGATTTTTTGTCAGTTATAAATATAACTTGAAAGTCTCCTGAGTAACAAATTTATTTCAAAATAATTTATATTTATTACTCATGAGTAATATTTATAAAGAGAATTATAATAATTCTACTATGTATGAAAATAATTTAAAACATTCTTTTGATAATCTATCAAACATATTTGCAAAAGAAGCATTAGATAAATTAATTTTCGAAATAAATAAAAATGAATTAATAGGTGAGAAAATATTTTTTGTGTTGGATGATGAACAAATAATGATTTCTGCAAATTCTATGAGTAGAGAATATCAAAGTCCACTAGAAGTAGATTCTCAGTATTTAAATCCAAAGAAAAGAGGTTATGATTTTTCTAAGAAATTACTTAATTCTACAACTATGGGAATAATAACACTTTCTGAGAATACTAGAAATGATTTAGATAAAATCTCTAAAGTAATGAATTTAAACTATTTAGAAGGTGAATCAATTGAAACAATATTTGGAACAACTAAAACAAGAATCTATCATATTTCTTTAGAATAAATAAAATAAAAAAAATTAATTGGAAGCTACTTCAATAACTGGTCTTCTTCCACCTTTATCTTCAAATGCTTTCAAAACATCTTCAGCATCTTTAGCTTTTAGAGTAACAAATGAGAAATTCTCACAAACTTTAATATCATTTCCTTTAAGTTCTCCTGTATTAGCCTCTTTCTCAATGAAATTAAGAAGACTTCTACTATTAAAACCATCTCTTTGTCCTTTAGCAACAAAAAGTCTAATTTGGTCACCTCTAACTTTAATTCCTCTAGCTCCTCTAGGAGCTGATCTATCATTATAAGAATCTCTTGAATCTCCTCGTGAACTTCTTGAATCTCCTCTTTCTCTTCTAGGAGAACTAGATCTAGTATCATCTGAAGATGACTTAACAGCACCACTACCTTGAACTTTGTACAATAAAGCGGCAACAAGATCTTTTGCATCATATTCTGCAAGAAGTTCTTCACTTAACACTAAATTTGATTCATGTTTATTTGAAGAAATAACTAATCCTAAATCTCCTTGAACTTTTTTAGTTTTAGCAGATTCAACATCTCTATTAGAAGGTAAAAGTTCTTTTCTAATCTTTGATTTAGTAATTCTCTCAATTTGATTAATAATTGAAATTTCTCTAGGAGTAACTAATGAAATTGCAATACCTTTATTACCTGCTCTTCCAGTTCTTCCAATTCTATGAGTATAAATCTCAAGTTCTTTAGGTAAACTATAATTAATTACATGTGTTAAATTATTAACATCAATACCTCTAGCAGCAACATCAGTAGCAACTAAAATATTTAATTTCAAGTCTCTAAACTTACCTAGGATTCTCTCTCTTTTAGATTGAATAATATCTCCATGAATACAATCTGCATCATGTCCTGCTTTCTTTAAAACTTGTGTCAAATCATCAACATCAGCCTTAGTCTTACAGAAAATAATTCCATAAAAGAAATTTTGAGATTCAATAATTCTTGCAACTGCATTTGTTTTTTCAGACTGTTTTGCAACATAGAATATTTGATCAATCAATTTATTATTTTCTTTTGACCTTTTAGCTTCAACAATAATTTGATTTTTCATATACTTCTTAGTAAGTTTCTTAATTCTATCAGGCATTGTTGCTGAGAAAAGTAAAGTCTTTCTAAATTTATTAGTAGCTCCACTTAAAATCATTTCAATATCTTCAATGAAACCCATTTTAAGCATTTCATCTGCTTCATCTAAAACAAAGTATTCAACCTTAGCTAAGTCTAATTTTTCTCTATTAATTAAATCTAAGATTCTTCCTGGAGTTCCAACAACAATATCAATACCTCTAGATAATTCTCTAATTTGAGTTGATATAGATGTTCCACCATAAACAGTAAGTAATCTTAATCTCTTTGAACCAATATATGAACTCATTTCATCACAAACTTGAATTGCAAGTTCTCTTGTTGGCGCTATAACAATTGCTTTTGGCGTTTTGTTATTTTCTTCAATCATTTCAATAATTGGTAATCCGAAAGCTGCAGTTTTACCTGTACCTGTTTGGGCAACACCAATAATATCATGAGTATTCTCAAGCATTAAAGGAATAACTTTTGCTTGAATTTCACTAGGAATTTTAAATCCTTTCTTTTCAATAGTTTTAAGTATATTATCACTTAAATCAAATTTATCAAATGTAATATTTGCTTCAACTTTGCTTTCATCTTTCGTAGTATTATCTTTCATAGTATTTTTTTTATCTGTCATTTTTTACAATATTAGAATTCGTCAAATTTGCTAGAGCATCATCAAAAATATTTATATATATTAAAATAAAACCCTTACGAGAATTTTTGATACGCCGACAAATTATCTCGTTAAATCGTGGAAGTTCTATTAAAGATAATGATAGAGGCTTTAAAAAGGTGAGTGTTTCACATAAAGTTAAAAACATTTAAAAACGATTCAAATACCATATTACTTATAATGGAATTAAACTACAATAAATTAATAGTAAAACAAAAGTTTGAAGGACTTGAAGCATTCACTGGGATTGAAACTAAAAATAAATATCAAATTTTAACAGAAGGTGGTAATGAAGTACTATATGCATTTGAGGAAAGTAATTGGTTTATGAGAATCTTATTAAAAAAAATGAGAAGTTTAGATATAACTTTCATTAATCCACAAAAAGAGACTTTCTTAAAAGTTAATAAAAAATTTGCATTCTTCCTACCTCAGTTTGATGTTTATGATAATAATAAACAATTAATTGGAATAGTTAAAACAAGATTCGGGTTAACCTCAAAGATTGAAGTATATGACAATAACAATCAATTAATATTCTTTACTAAAAATGAAATCATGCATCCATGGACATTTAATATATATAAAAGCAAAGTAATGGAAAATTCAATTGGATTAATTAGTAAGAAATGGAGTGGTGTTGGAAAAGAGATGTTCACAGACGCAGATAATTTCTTAATTGATTTTGATCAAATTTCCGATGAGAATGATAAGAAAATAATTTTAGCTCTAGCTTTAATAATAGATTTATTTGTATTTGAAAGGAAATAATTATTTCCAATCATTTAATTCTTTAATATTCTTAAACGCATGATAGGCAGACTCCTTAATCTTAACATTATCCTTTTTCAAATCAAAAATCATTTTCTTAAAATAATCTCTCTTTGAGTCACCATCTCTTAAAGGACAATCATTCTTAACAGCTTTAAAATCGATTTTTTCAATATAATGTCTAATTAAATCTTCATCAACATAAATCATAGGTCTAATAATCTCTACTGAGCCGTTATCTGCAAGATATTTAGGTTTAAGAAAAGAAGTTTTACTTCCATAAAAAAGATTCATCAAATGAGTCTCAATTGCATCATCAAGAGTATGACCAAGTGCAATTTTATTATATCCATTCTTTATTGCATAATCATATATAATTCCTCGCCTTAATCTTGAACACATAAAACAAGGTTTCATTGCTTTGATCTTACTTTGTTCCTCAATAATTTCTTTTATTTGTGTATTCAAAATTTCAAACTCAAAATTCTCTTTTTCTAAAACCTCTCTAACATTCTTATCAAAATTAGAATCAAAACTAGGATTAATACATAAAACTTTTAATTCAAAATCAATAGGATACTTCTTTCGCAAATATTCTAAAACTTTAAGTAAAACATAACTATCTTTACCACCAGAAAAACAAACAAGGATTTTATCACCTTCATTTAACATAGAATAATCAAAACAAGCCTTCCCAGTTTTTGTAGCAATAGGTTTAAACATAAAAATTAGAATAATAGATTGTTTTTAAATTATAACATTACCATTCATTAAAAACATAACTCTTGATAATTCCTTTACTAGAGATAAATCTAAGGAATAAATGAACAATCATAATCATTGATAAATAGAATGTAAAATTAAATAAAAATATATTCATTCCATCTTTTAGTAATAGAAGAAACAACATAACAAAAAAAAATAGACTTGATATTGCAATTAACTTATTTTCATAAGCCTTTTGTGACTTATACTTATACTTACCTTGTTTATACATATCAATAACTAAAAATTCAATATTTATATACTTTTTTAACTTTTATTACCATAAAATAAATTACAAAAGAATATAAAAAATAATTAATAAAATCTCATTATGAGTAAAGATTCATTGGGACCAATTTTCACAACTGTCATTTTAATGGTTATAGCATTATTATCGATAATTATGTTTCAATTCTGGATGACAACATATCAACAAGACTCAACAAATAATATTGAAAACCAACAAGATTCAGAAATTAGTAATTTTGAAATTGAAACAATTATAAGAAATACATTATACCTAAAGAGTAAAAGTAATACAATTTTAATAGGTGAAATTCAAATAGATAATAATATCTGCCAAATAAAAGAAGACATAATTCAAGGAATGAATGAAATCAATATAGAATTTTGCTTTCAGGAGTTAGATAAAGGAAAAAAAGAAGTTATTCTAACAACTCAACATGGCAAAATAATGAAAATAATCTTCATCTAGTTAATCAATAAACTTATAATTAATTATTCTTTAATATTATCTATGTTACATAATAAAAGTACAAATATCGCTATGAAATCATTTAATAAGATCTCTCATAGTACGAATCATGATCCTATGACACTAGAAGGTTCTTTAAATAAAACATTAATATTATTAACAATAGTTTTATTCACTGGTTATTTTGGATGGACCCAATCACTTCCAATTCCATTCATAGTTTTATTTATTATTTCTTTAGTAATCAGTATAATTATTGCAATAACTCTAGCATTTAAACCTCTAATTGCAAAATACTTAGCACCAATTTATGCAATATTTCAAGGATATTTTCTAGGTGCAATTTCAGTATTATTTGAATCATGGTATCCAGGAATAGTAATTCAAGCAATTCTAATAACAGTATCAATAGCATTCTTAATGAACTTTTTATATCGAAAAAGAATAATTGTAGTTACAGAAAAATTCAAAGCAGTAATAATTGCTGCAACAATGGGAATCTTTTTCGTATATATGATATCTTTAGCAATGTCTTTTTTCACAAGCTCAGGAATTCCATTAATTCATGAATCAGGATTGATAGGAATAGGATTTAGTTTATTAGTTGTAACAATTGCATCATTAAATTTACTTCTTGACTTCTCATTCATTGAAGAACAATCAAAAAGAAAAGTTACAAAAGACATGGAGTGGTATGGAGCTTTTGCATTAACAATTACTCTAATTTGGATATATGTAGAAATATTAAAACTACTTGCAAAATTAAAAAGTAGAGATTAAATAAATTAATTCAATTTTTTTAACTAAACATACATAATTTTAGCTAGTTTATCTTGGAGATTATTTTTAACAACACCAGATTTATTTTTAATGACTTCATACATAGGACTTGTCAATTTAGAAACAGCATCTTTTCCATACATACTAGACAAAATTTCAATATTATTCTCAACATCATCAATTCTAGAACTTTGATTTGAAATATATTTCTCACCAATATTAAATTTAGAACCACTCTCTTTAGTCCAAAAGAAATTATTATTTTTCCCTTCTAAATTATCAATAAAATATTGAATCTGTTCTTTTTTAATAGGTCCAATATAGGAATTAACTATTCCTTCTAAAGAATTAGATGTAGATTCAATTGTATAAGTTTTATTATGTGAAATAAGCTCTTCAACAACACCTGAATAAGGTACATAAGTTGAAACTGGAGCAACTTTTACTGATGCTACTCTTTTTATACCATCAACTTCATTAGAATATTTATCTAAAGGGACTATTCCATCATTATTTGTAGTTCTATTTCTTGCAACAATTCCCATATCCGAAATTGAAGATATATCTGTAATATCAAAACTAACAATACCATTCTTTGCATGACCAACATTAACATAACCGATATCATTATAATTTGGAACTAGAGTAATCTCAGCATCTTCAGAATCCTTACCTATAATAGGAACTTCATATTTATGAGTACCATTTTTATTCTCATAAATAATACCTTCCCCAATAATTATTTCTAAGTTAGAATTAGGTTTTTTAGTTGAAGAATTATTCATTTTTCTTTCTTGAGAATTAACTAAAGCTAAATTTTCTGAAGAACTATTTTCATATTTATTATTCAAAATTGAATACGCTTCTAATTTTGCAGTTCGAGAAATAACTATTGAATTTAGTGATTTTTTATCTATATCAAATTTAACTTCACCAGATTTATTCGCAACAGAATTATATTCTACAAATTCTCCAAATCTATTATGATGACTTAATCTAACTGTAGTTCCTTCATGTAAATTAGTATCCAATTTAACTGAAAGATCTTTTTTACTATCTCCTCCAAGTTTAGGAGTAGAATAATCAATTCCAACCCAACCTCTTTCAGGAGATTGAGTTTTTTCATTATTAATCTCATTATTTATTTTAGTTTCAAAATCAATTTGTTTTAAAACAGAATTTGAGGCGTATTCCTCAAAAATATTAGGAGATTTATCAATTGAATTAATATCTTTAAAAGTACCTAAAGCATAAGATCCTAAAGAAGTTAAACCTAGAATAGTTAATGCTGAAGCAGCAGTTTTAAGATTAAATGAAGGTAATAAATCACTAAAATAATCTTTAAACTTAGGTTTAGAAACATTAGTCCTAGTTAATATTTTATCTTCTAAAGTTATTTTTTGATTCTCAAAAGATTTCAATTTAATTGAAGGAGTAGCAGTAGACTTTAATCTTTCAAGTTTATTATTATTAATACTATTCAAAGCATCTTCAAGATACCTTGGTTGAACTTCATAATTTTCAGAGATATACTTACTAAATAATTTATCAATCTCAGAGTCAAGATTATTAGCAATTTTACTACTATTATTACTAGTATCTAGTTCCATTAAAGGTTTAGAAATTTCAGATTTATTTTCATTAAAACCTCTACCATAAACAATATTAATTATAGATGGTCTTTTTTTCTTAAAATTTTGGAATAATGATTTTAACATTTTATATTATTAGATGTTACCTAAATATATATAGTTTTCGTTAATTTATAAATTTAACTAATGCGTCATTACAGATAGTAGTAACAAAAGTAACTTTATTTTTAAACAAGAAAATTAATAACAATATATTATAGTTAATTTTATAAATCTAAATATCCATGAGAAGACACTATGAAAAAGGAGAATGTCAAGTATTCAATATTTACGCCAATATATAACGAAGAAGGAAATATTATTCCATTATATAATGAAGTTAAGAAAGTTATGGATAAGCTTGATGGAGATTGGGAATTCCTTTTAATAAATGATGGATCTACAGACAATAGTCTTGAGGAAATTCTTTCTATAAAAGATAAAAGGGTACGGCCAATAGCCCTTCGTAAAAATTACGGTCAATCTGCTGCAATGGATTGTGGATTTAGATATGTTAAAGGAGACTATGTAATTTCACTTGATGCTGATCTACAAAATGATCCAAAAGATATACCAAGACTTTTGGAGAAATTAGAAAATAAAAAAGAAAAATACGATGTTGTATGTGGATGGAGACATAAGAGAAAAGACCCTCTTTGGATGTTGATAATTACTAATGTTGCAAAAGTCCTAAGAAAAATATTTGTAGCAGATGCAGTTCATGATTCAGGATGTACTCTAAGAGTTTATAGAAAACAAGTAATAGAAGACCTGCAACTTTGGGGAGAAATGCATAGATATATTGTTGCAATATTAAGATGGAAGGGTGCAAGAGTTGGAGAAATTAAAGTAAACCATAGACCAAGAATTCATGGAGTCACAAAATATAACTGGGATAAATCATTAAAAGGATTAGTAGACTTATTCTACATCTGGTTCTGGAAAAAATTTTCCACCAGACCACTTCATTTTTTAGGAGTAAGTGGATTATTTTTAATATTTTTAGGAATGTTAAGTGGAATTTGGACTGTATTTTCAAAATTATTTTTAGATGTAGACTTATCAGATTCAGCATGGTTTGCATTAAGTTTTTTTTTAGTATTAATAGGATTTCAATTTTTCATTTCAGGAGTAATTTTAGACATATTAATTAAAGACTACTATAACACATCATTTGAAAAAAGATATAATGTTAGAGAAATAGTTAAAAAAAGAGAAAGATAAAGTTAAAATTAAAAATGAGAGTTATAATTTTAAATTATGAATATCCTCCACTTGGAGGAGGAGCTGCAAATGCTACAAAATATATACTCAAAGAATTCTCAAAATATGAAAATCTTGAAATAGATTTAATAACTTCATCAACAAACAAATTCAAGGTAGAAAAAATATCTAGAAATATTACGATTCATTATTTAAATATCAATAAAAAAAATAAAAACATACATACTCAATCAAATAAAGATTTACTTATTTATTCTCTTAAAGCATATTTTTACACAATCAAACTAAGAATTAAAAAAAAATATGATTTTATCCATGCATTTTTCGGAATTCCAGGAGGATTCATAGCAATGTTACAATTCAAACCATACATAGTAAGTCTTAGGGGAAGTGATGTTCCATTTTATTCAAAAAAATATGAATTATTAGATAAACTATTTTTCAAATGGTTAAGTAAAGTAATATGGTTCTTTGCAAGAGATGTTATCTCAAACTCTAAAGGTCTAAAAGAACTTGCAAAAAAAACATCTAAAAAACAAAAAATTGGAATAATCTACAACGGAATAGACACAACTGAATTTATTACAAAAAAACAAAACGAAAATAAACAAACAAATACCAAAAATAAGAAACTAAAAATACTATGTGTTGGAAGATTAATAGAGAGAAAGGGATACAAATATTTAATTGATGCAATCGAACCAATTAAAGACAAAATTAGAATAGATTTTATTGGAGAGGGACCTAGCAAAGGAGAACTTAAAAAAAAGTCCATAGGACTCAATATAAAATTCTTAGGAATAATAGAACATGATAAACTTTCAAAAATATATCCAAACTATGATATATTCATTTTACCTTCATTTAATGAAGGAATGAGTAATACTGTTCTTGAAGCTATGGCTGCAGGTCTTGGAATAATAGTTACAGACACAGGTGGGACTTCTGAACTTATAAAAAATAATGGTTTCATAGTCAAAACTGCAAATTCTAAAGAAATAACTAAAGCAATTCAAAAATATTTAAATGATAAAAATGTATTAAAAATCCACTCTAAAAAATCAAGAGAACTTGCAGAAAAAATGAGCTGGGAAACTGTTGCTAAAAAATATTATGAATATTATGAGAAAATTAACTAATTTCAACATTAATATTATAAATTTTAGTTCCTTTAATACTTGAAATTTTTAAACCATCAACATTTACAAATTTAATATTCTCATTTGAGAGTTCCCTACTTTTAGTAATTTGAATTTGTTCCACTAAATCCGTATCAATATCAGTATTAGGAAATACTGCTAAATTAAACTCAGGATCAACAATCAATTTACCTTTCTCAAAATCAAAAGAAGTTTTATTATAAGCATCTAATTCTACCCAACTTCCTTTCATATCTTCATCTAACTCAAAAAAAGAAAAATCATCAAAAATAATAAACTGATTAAATCCACTCCACCAATATCTAACTCTAACCAAATTATCTAAATCATTATTATAAACAACTCCTTTGCTCCACAAAAGAAACTCACCATCATACATAACCTTATTTGAATTAAATGACAAATTACCTATTAAAAAATCAGGATCTTCAGAATAATTAGTATGTTCAAATTCGATATTATAAATTCCCGAATTTTCAAGTGGAATTTCTATAGAAAATTCTTTCCAAGAAGATTCTTGAGTTGTCCTATTAACAACACCATCATTATCTTCAATAATTCTAGTTGCAATTAAATTATTTTCAAAATCTCTAATTGTAATTTTAACAGAATCAGAACCATTATACAAATTCAAATCTTGTTTTAATAAATTCAAATCTATAGATTCATCAAAGACTCCATAAAATTTAATTGGCCCCCTATAATAAGAAAAAGAAGTCATATTAGAAGAACTCCAATTATCATAAAAATCTACAGAATTAATACTATCTAAATACTTTAAATTCATTCTATTTTCAAGCTCCAAATAATTCCCAGTAAAATCTTTCATTAAAACACCATTAGGAAAATTAAATTCCAAATAATCATCAATAGTATCAAAATTTTCACTATATTCACTAATATTTGCATATTCAAGATTAAACATTTTAGAACCATAAATAAACTCTTCTTTAGACTCACCATAAATTACAGAAGAACCCCAAGCAGGATCATAAAATAATTCTCCATTAATATAAACAGGACCAGTAGCATCATATTTCATCTTAACTTCGATAGTCTTATTTTCAAGATTCACAGGCGTATTAAAACCAAAATAAATCTCACCATCTTCCTCAAAAGACCTCCAAGTCTCATCACCATATGACTGGGGTGGACTTAAAATATCATTTGAATCAATAATATATACTTCAGAACTAATAGAATCATCTTTAAGAGAACCTATATCTAAAGTAAATTCATCTTGATATCCTAAAGGTAAAATATCAAACCATATAACATGGCCAAGTATTAACAACAATATTAAAGAGTAAACAAAAGATGGAATTTCAATTTTTGGACTTAAAAGATGAAGACCTAATAACCCTAAGATTATAGAAATCCCGAAAATGAAGATATAATTAAAATTCAAAAATAAAAAATAAAAATAAAATACTAAGTTAAATGGCAATAAATATTTAAGCAAAGATTTTTTCATAAAGAAAACTCCAACTAATATAATACTAATCAATATTATCCCTAAATAAAAACTCGTGTATGAAAACCAATAAGAACTCACAAATAAAAAAAAATTTGTAAAAAGAGCAACATACACAACAGCAAGAAAATCTATTTTATTTTTTTCAATCATTTCTTCTTTCATTTTTTAATAAATTTAACATATGTATATGAAGAGCAGGATTTATAATATTTTCTAAAAAAAGTATCTTAAAATCAAATTATTTATGAAAATTAACAGAAAGATTTATAATTTTGAAAATCCATGGAAACCTTCAATGAAATCTGTTATATCATTTTCCCAAGTAATCAAATATTGTAGGGTAATAAAAATAGTCGTTAGGAGGAATGAAAATTGATAAGAGGTAGTTTAGATTATTTTTTATATTTAAGAAAAAATCAATGGGATAAAAGAGAAGTTATTGAAAAAAATGAATGGTCAAAAATAATTGAGAATATAAATTATTCATATATTCATGTTCCATATTACAAAGAACAATTCAAAAAAGCAGGAATAACTCCAAAAGATATTAAAACAAAACAAGATATTCTTAAAATACCATTAACAACAAAACAAGACATCATTCAAAGTAATTTGAGATATGTTTCAGATAAATTTAAAGACACTAAACTTTATACTTCAAGGACTTCAGGATCTACAGGAGAACCATTTGTTTCATACTTTGATAAAAGGAGTTGGGCTATTTTGAAATTTGCATCAAAGTTTAGAGCAAGAAGAGCTTGTGGTTTTTCACTTACTGAAAAATTCGTAATAGTCGAAGCAATGCCTATTGAAGAATCCAAAAGTTATAACTCATCATTTAGATGGTCAAAAATTATAATCAGGAAAAAATTTTTATCAGTTTATGATTCTATTGATGAACATGTAGTTTTTTATCAAAAATTCAAACCAACATCTATATATGGTTTTCCTTCTTATTTCATAAATCTAGTTTCATATTTAGAAAAGAATTCAATAAAATTAAATTCAGTAAAAAGAATATTTACAAGTTCTGAAATTTTAGACACATCTACAAGGAAAATAATTGAGAATTATTTCGATTGTAAAATTAATGATGTCTATGGTTCAACCGAGACTAAAGAAGTAGCATGGGAATGTCCACAACACGAAGGATATCACATAAACGAAGACTTAGTTTATGTAGAATGTATTGGTGATGATGGAAAGCCAGTTAAAAATGGGAATGAAGGAAGGATAGTTATGACATCTCTTGAAAATAAGGCAATGCCGCTTTTAAGATACTGTATAGGAGATATGGGAGTTATTTTGAATGAGAAATGTTCATGTGGTAGAAGTTTCATATTAATGAAACCAGTATATGGGAGAATTATAGACTATTTTATTCTAAATGATGGGAGAAAAATTTCTCCTTATAAACTTACGATGTCAATTGAAAAAATTCAAGGAATTATGCAATATCAAATTATACAAAAAACAAAATCATTGGTTGAAATTAGTTTAAAAATAAATAAAAAATTTCATCCAGATTCAAAAAATAAAATTATTTATAACCTTCAAAAAATATTATGTGAAGATGTAAATATAGTTCTAACAATAGTTAATGATTTTCAAGATAACAATAAAAAAAGTAAATTCAGAGTAGTAAAATCGGAGATAATAAAATGAAACAAAGCAAAATACTTAGTATTGCATCACAAGAAATCAAAGATTTCGGTGTGCCAAAAATACTATTTTTGAGCATGTTAAGAAATTTTGAAAAAATTTCTTCATTTTTATACATGGTGGAAAAATGAAATACGAAACTAAAATTTCAAGGAGTATCGAAGAGATTGACACAAAACAATGGGATAATTTTGCAGATTTTTGTTTCATGAAATCTGAACTATTGAAAATAGTTGAAAATCTTGAAATTGGTAGTAAATCCTATTACTTAGAGATATTTGATAAAAAAAGCATAATTGCAATTGCTGTTTTTTATGGGCAGACAAAAACAATCTATGATAATTTAGAAAAATCACTATTTGGTAAATATTATAAATTCACTAAACCTTTCTTAACACTTAATCCTTCACTTCTTTGTTATTTTCCATATTCACCATTTTATAAAATGTTCAAAATTGAAGAGAAATACAATAAGAATGAATTATTTGAACTAATAACTCAAAAACTAAAATCTATAGCATTAGAAGAGAAATATAAATCATATGGATTCTTAGGAATTGAAGATGATGATTTAAGTAAAGAAACTCGATTTTTAATGCCTATATTCTCAGGTTTCAAAATTAAAATTTTTACTAAAGGTAAAAACTTTGATGAACATATTACAAAACTCTCCAAATCTCGAAGGCATACAATTAAAAAAGATATTAAAAATTTCATCAATTCAGATTATACTGTTGAAAGAATAAAAAAACTTGGAAAATATGAGAACAATATCTTTAAAATATTTGAAGACAATATTGAAAAATATGGTGGAAACAAAGAAGAGTTTAAACTATATAAAGAATTTCTTTTAGCACTAGATAAAAATTCTAAAAAAGTAACATACTTCATAGGAAAACTAAATGGTGAGATTCAATCAGCTCTAGTTGTAATTGAAGATGATTCTAGAGTTATAGGATTAAAAGCTGGTCAATTAAATTCAAAAGAAAAACAAGGATTTGCTTTTTTTAATACAGTTCTATATGAACCTTTAATTTATAGTATTGAAAAATTAAAAAAAAACTTAGAATTAGGTACTGGACAATACAAATACAAAGTTAGAAGAGGTGCAATTCTTAACGATTCATATAATATGATTAAATCAACAAGTAATTTTAAAAATCTATATTTAAAACCTATAATCTCAATTTTGAGTAAGAGAAATAAGATAAAACATTCAAGTAGATTAGATGTCGGAGGAGACTAAAATGAAAAAAGATATAAGAAAAAAAATAACTAATGCAATGCTTTATTTAGGATACAGAAAAATATATCAGAATATAACAGAAATAAAAAGAATTTCTAAACTAACACAGGAAGAAATCAATGAATATCAAGAAGAAAAATTAAAAAAATTATTAATCCATTCATATTTAAATGTTCCATACTATACTAAAGTTTTATCAAAAGTAAAAGTAGTTGATAGAAACCTTAATGTGAATTTAGATAATTTCTCTAAAATACCTATCCTTACAAAAAAGATTTTGCGTGATGAATTTGAAAATTTGAAATCTAGAAATCTAGAAAAAATGAACTGGGGATACAATACTTCAGGAGGTTCTTCAGGAGAGCCAGCAAGATTTATACAAGATGAGAATTATAAAACATGGAATATTGCAAACAAAATCTATTACAAAACAGTTGCAGGTGCAAGTATTGGCGGAACTGAACTTAGACTTTGGGGTTCTGAAACAGACATACTTGAAGGTCGTGAAGATCCAAAAATTGTATTAAGAAATAAATTATACAATAGAACCGAGCTCAATATGTTTAAAATGAGAACAGATAAATTTTCAGAATATCTAGAATTATGGAATAAATTAGAACCAGAGTGGGTTGAAGGATATGTTCATGTAATGATTGAATTTGCAAAATACGCTCTTGAAAATGATTTTGAAGTTTATCCTCCTAAGGGAATTTTATGTACAGCTGGAACTTTAGATGATGAAATGAAGAATACAATAGAAAAAGCGTTTAGAAGTAAAGTCTATAATCGTTATGGTTCAAGAGAAGTAGGTGATATGGCTTGCTCAGATAATACTTCAAAAGGATTAAGAATTAGTGCTTGGAATCAAAAAGTTGAAGTATTAGATAAAGATTTAAATCAAACTAAAGATTTGGGAAATGTATATATAACTAATCTAAATAATTATGCTATGCCTTTAATTCGTTATGATATTGGAGATGTTGCGCAAATTGGAAATAATTCAGGTTATCTAAAAGAGATCAATGGTCGTATAACCTCAATATTTAAAACTCGAGATGGTGGTTTTTTTGATGGATGTTATTTTAGAACTATTTTATCTTATAAAGATTGGATAAAACAATTTCAAATTGTTCAAAAAGATTATGAAGATATAGAGTATATTTTTGTTCCTAGAGATAAAAATTTTATCATTAGTAATAAAGAAAAAAATGAATTAATTGAAAATGTACAAAAACTTTTAGGAATAAATTGTAAAGTAACATTTAAATTTGTTGAGGAAATTAATGGTTTAAAAAGTGGTAAATATTTATATACTAAGAGTGAAGTAAAATGAAAAATAAAAATATTTTACATGTAATTGATCATTTTGGTCTTGGTGGGGCACAGACAATTGTTAGAGATTTAGTTGAAAAAAATAAAAATCATTTTGCATTTGTCTTAAGACCAGCACAAAATCAAGTAAATTTTACTAAAAAGGTAAAAAATAAAATTACAATCATTAATAAATCTAAATACGATATAACTTCAGTTCTTGCGTTAAAAAAAGAGATTAAAAATAAGAAAATTGACATTTTACATGCTCATCTTGCTAAATCAATTTTTATTGTGTATTTGTACAAGATATTATTTAGAAATAAAATTAAAGTTATAATAACTGAGCATGGTGCAGTTTTTTCAAAAAAAAGAAAATATTATAGGTTCTTACTAAGAAGAATTCAAAGATATACAACTAAATATATTGCAGTTTCAAAACAGATCAAAGAATCTCTAATTGAAAATGTTAAACTAAATCCTGAAAAAGTAGAACATGTATATAATTTTATTGACTTTAAAGAATTAAAATTTATTTCAGAAGAAGAAAAACTAAACTTAAGGGAAAGTTTAGGTTTAAAAAAAGATGATTATTTAATAGGTTTTGCAGGAAGATTATCAGGAGTTAAACATATTGAGACTATAATTGATTCTTATAAATATCTTAAGAATAATAAAACAAAGTTATTAATTATTGGAGATGGTGAATTAAAAGAAGAATTAGAAGAAATGGCAAAAGAGGAAAAAAATATAATATTTTTAGGATTTAGAACAGACATTAAAAAACTATATCAAATTTTAGATTTAATAGTTCTATCTTCGATTACTGAAGCAAGTCCAATGACTTTTTATGAATCTCAAGTATATGGTGTTCCTTTTATAGGTTCAAATGTTTATGCTATAAATGAATTCATTAAAGACAAATTTAATGGTTTACTATTTGAGTTTGATAATCCAAAAGATTTAGCTAGTAAAATAATTCGAATTCGTGATGATGAAATTTGCTCAAAATGTATTACAAAAAATGCACTAAAAAATTTAAAGCAATTCGACATAGAAATCTACAATAAAAAATTAAATTATATCTATGGTGATTGATATGAAAAAAAAGAAAATTTGTTTTATTTCAACACATGCTTATCCATTGTTTAATCATAAAGAAAAAAGTGCTCATGGTGGTTCAGAAGTCCAATTAGTAACAATTGCAAAAGAGCTTAATAAAGAATACGATATTAGTTTTATTGTAGGAGATTTTAATCAAGAAAAAATTGAGTATTACAATAATATCAAAGTAATAAAATCATTCAATCCAAAAAGTTCAGGAACTTCAATTCTAATTAAAGTAATTCAAGCATTCAAATATATAAATATATTAAGAAAAGAAAATTCAGACATTTGTATAACAAGTTCTGCTAATTCAACAGTAGGAGTTGTTGCATTTTATTGTACACTTTTCAGAAAGAAACATATTCATAGAACTGCAAATATTATCGATGTTAATAAATACTGGGTAGAAATGAATGGAATTTTAGGAAAAGTCTATGAATATGGTTTAAAACATGCTTCAAAAGTTGTATGTCAAACAAAAGATCAACAAAAAGCTCTAAAAGAAAACTATAATATCAAAGCAACTATATTTAGAAATATCTTTGATTTTGAAAATAGACTAATTCCAAAAAAGAAAGATTATATTTTATGGGTTGGACGAGCAAATAGAACAAAAGGTGCTGAACACTTTTTAGAGCTTGCAAAAGAAAATCCCAAATTAAAATTTGTAATGATATTTAACAAACAAGATAAAATTTATTTTAATGAAATACACAATAAATCAAAAACATTAAAAAACCTAAAATTCATAGAAAAAGTCCAATTTGAAAAAATTCAAAAATACTACGATGAGGCTAAATTATTCATCTCAACTTCAGATTTCGAAGGTTTCGCAAATACTTTCATTCAAGCAGGAATTGGAAAAACACCAATAATCTCACTTAATTCAAACCCTGATGATTTCATAAACGAGTATAAATGTGGCTATTTTGCAAATGGTTCGATTAAAAAAATGAATAAAGACTTGAATAAATTATTTACTAATAAGAAAACTTGGGAGAAATTCTCAGATAATATTCATAAATATGTTAAAGATAAATATGATATCAAAAAGAATATTAAAGTATTGAGGAATAACTTTAAATAATTAATTATTTAAAGTTATAAAATCTATAAGTGTAGATTCTTTACAACCAGAAACTAATTCTTGTGTAATTCCTTTACCTTTCAATGCCAATATTTGAGAACATGAACAACCATTTGTATCAAATAATGTATAAGGTCTAATGTATAAATAATTATCTACTGGAGTCATAAAATATGGAAAACCTTCATATAACATATACTTGCCAGAATTTAAATCAGTCATAGTTTCAAGTCCAGTATTTGGACATATGTCTTCTGAATTATAAACACCATCACTATCATCATCATTTCCTGCAACACAAACTCCAATATTGGAAGTACTAAAACTATATAAAATATTACCATCCCAACTTACGAACCAAATTTGTGTTCCCATTGAAGGAGCATATGTTATATCTGACAATATATTACTAGTATATAAACGATCATATTGATAATTAGTAAATATTGACTGATTGAATTTCACATTAGAGGATAATGAAAAATCAATTATCGTATATAATTCTTTGACTGATGGTAACCTCCAATTATCAATCCCACCAAAACTTAAATTTTGACAATTTTCTACAGCCTCATCCAGAGTTCTAGAAACATCATCATGATATCTTTGCCATGTTAATCCAGTATTTATATCAGTAACTGTAAATTCATTATTAATCACAAAATCATTTAATTGAGTATAATTATCTCTCACACACATAACATTAACTAAAGGCATTGGAACCATACTATTCAAAGTATCTCCATGCGGCAAATGGTATATGATTTGTAATAACGATTGAGGTTTTTCTATTGACCAAAAATTTCCACTTAAACTAAAATAATCTGTGTTTAAAGCGGAAGATAACTCATAATTTAGTATTGTAACAAATTCTTTGGAAACTGGCAAATGCCAATCAGAATAGTTGGCAAATGCTAAATTATTACAATAAGAATTAGCTTCTCCTACTGTATATGAAGAAAAATTTGTGGAAGATTGCCATATTAATTCAGTATCAAAATCTTTGACCATTGCCCAACTAGAAGCACTATCAGGCAATTCATTTCCATTTGAATCTAATTTAACATAATTACCTGCCGAAACAAAACTTATTGTTATCAATATTATTAATAACATCGAAAAATTCATAAATTTTAATTTACCCATTTTTTAGGAAACAATATATGAAGTCTAAAATATATAAATTTTATTAAGCATTATAGAATTAAATATAAGGAGTATCAAAGATAATATTAAAGTATTGAGGAAATTATTATAAAATCAAATCTCCTCAACATCCACAATTATACTTTTCTTTGTTAACTAACTCCTTTCTAACCTTTTTCCAAAAATAAACTTCATCAACAAATGTACGAGCAAAATAACTAATCGTTGTAGCCCATGCAACACCTAACAAACCAAAACTCACAACAAACCAAATTCCTAAACCGATATTTAAAATAATCTGAAATACATTCATTATTTGCAGATACTTATATCTCTTCAAAACATTGTAAAGTGGATTGTAAAATATTGACCAAAATTTAAATATTACACCAATCAATAAAACTTGCAAAATAGAAGATGCCTGCATATAACTCTCATCAAAAAATGAATTCAATATGAAAGGCACTAAAACTATACCAACTAAAACACCAAACACAACAAGCAAGAATAATTGAATTCTAGTCCTAAATAAATATTTATTAATAAATTTCTTATCCTTCACATTCTTAGAAATCTCTGGCAAATAAAAAGTATTGACAATATACATAAAAGAAATAATCCCCTTAAATACCTGATAAGCTAAATTATAGACACCTACATCATAAACACCTAAATAATAATTAATAATAATACTATCACCCCAATTAATAAAATAAACTGCAGTAAGACCAAAAATTTGCCATTTTGTAAAATCCCAATGTTCTAAAAACATTTCTTTATCAAATTTTAAAGGAAATACTTTAGAAAATTTAATCTTAGGTAAAGTAACCAACAACAAAAGAATAGAAGAAAGAAAATAGTTCAAAAATAAATTTTTTAATTCAAAACCCAAAATAAAAAGCAAAATTAAAAGAAAGATACCATAATAAATTCCTACCTTTGTAAATTCAGTCTTCTTATCAATTCCTAAAAAATAATTACCTAAAATAGACTTAATAGAAATTCCAACAAATGCCAAATACAAAAAAACAAGCATCATTTTATCGATATGAACAAAATCTATAATATAACTAGAAAACAATAAAAAGAACAATCCAATAAGAGATAATGATATAATCAAGAAAATGAGCTGGTTTGTAAAGCTTTTAGAGACAGATTTCTCTTCTTTTAACTCTTTATTTGCAGATATAATAAAAGGAGTGATAGAAGAGCCTAGAAGTAAAGTTGTAGAAAAAAAAATAATCATCATTCCTAATGAATAAGTACCATAAGCCTCAGGTAAAACAAACTTTGCAATAATTAGAGGAAACAAAAATACAAAAAACTCTCCCAAAATTTTAAGTGATGTAAATTGTATCAGTTTTGAGTGATCTTTATATAGACCATTTATTTTACTTTGTATCATTTTTACTCCAAGTATAAACTTCATACTTATCACTATAAAGGCCAAGATATTCTATTTCAATACCTAAAATCTTCAATTCATCAACAGAGTCAACATTTTCCTCATCTCTTAAAGATATACTTTTAGGAAACCTATCTCCATCTCTTCTAACTATCCACCCATTATCATAAATTTCCATCACTTTGTAACTATCTTCATTAAGCACATGAATATTATCTGCTATGTCATATTCATAGGTATTAAAAGAACTAGCATTTCTCCTCTCATAAAAATCAAAATCAAAATACCATGCAAGAGTATCTTTCATTCTAAGCTCACTTGCAATAACTATATCTTCTTTAGAAAATCCATTATTACCCAAAAAACTAACCAACTCACTATAATCTCTATATGGAACACTAATTACCTGCATAGATGAATTCTCGAAAGTTTTCCCTGTAGATCCAATTATTGTATTGTTAAAATTAAAAACTCCTGCAAGTAAAATAAAGACAAATAAGAAATATACAACCTTAAATGTTTTCCTCTTCGTAAAATTAACTGCCATCCAAAATATATACGATATACTAACTCCTAATAATATAATAAAAAAAGGAAGTGCTGGATAAACATATCTAGCATAAAGTAAAGAAGTATGAGGTTTAGCCAAAAATACAAAAAATATCAAATAAGCATAAAAAATTAAAAATGAAGTCCAAACATATTTATCCTTTGGTTTTCCTAAAATTGGTAATAAAGTCAAAGACAAAATAAAATACCAAGGAACTTCCATGAACGAATACCAAAGAATAGGCAATCTACTCTCAGATAAAAAAAAGAAAAACCATTTAGGTTGATAAGTCAAAATAAGTCTATTATCAAATTCAAAGATATATATTATTAGTACAACTATAAATAAAGAAAAAATAGCAGCATGCATTAGATAATTAAACTCACGACTTTTAAAATTAAATAATTTAATCCTCTCATACAAATCAAGTTCAGCAAATACTCTAATACTTGTAGTAACTAAAAGTGCAATAATAATTGAAATAGTAAGTCCAGTTTGATATCTTGCAAAAATAATAAATGGAACATAAATAACTATATTTAATAAAATAAACTGAACTAATCCTTTAAACTTTTTAATATCTTTAGGATAATACAATAATAATGTAATAAAAAATAATTCATAGAATATATTTAATGAATAATCTCTAACATATCTTGAAAGACCAATTGCCCAAGGACAAATTCCTAAAAGCAATGCAGAAATAATTCCTACGGAATTAGATATTTTTTTCCCAATAAAATAAACTAAAAGAACAGACAAAGTACCTGCAATTATAAACGGTAGTCTACCTAAAAGCAAAGTTTGACCAATATTTTCGAAAATGAATGCTAATAGATGATTAATATAAGGAAGCGTAGTATAAATAATTGAGCCATTATCATTTATACTTAATGCTCCAATATAATGATGTAAACTATCTCTACCTGGACTAATAACATCTGCATTAAATAATCTTAAATAAAAAGATAATATAATTATAAATATTAGTAAAATGGAAATCAGTACATATCTTCTTCCATCTTTCATTGAATCACTTTTTCTATTTTTTTTATTATTTTCAATTTTCCTTTCTTTTGACTCTGTATTAATACCATAACTACCATTTTTCAAAATAAATGGAAACAATAAAATTTGACCTAAAAGAATAGAATAAAAAATAGGATGATATTGGGATAAAATGTCAAAGAAAAACAAATTACTGATAATTATTAAAGAACCACTAAAGAAAAATAAATATTTTACTATAAATCTAGTTCTAACATTATTTAAAGTCTTATACGATGAATAAGCAAGAACAATCGATGCAATCAAAGACACAGTCCCGAAATTAATATAATATTCAATATCTAAGTTAAACACTTGAATCAAAAAAATCATAAAAAATAACAATCCTAAGACTTGTAAACTAATACTTTGTATGTGTAAATATAATCTCTCTTTCATTTTCAATTTAGTTTTATTAGAAATTAAATTTTTATATTACCTTATGTCTTTGCTCATTTATAAAACTATTTGGAAACTTATTCCAAATTGTATCGAACATAGTGACTAAACTATTTGGAAACTTATTCCAAATTGTATCGAACATAGTGACTATAGTTACTTAGTAAAATTATACTCAATAAAAATCTTATTTCATGAAAGTTCAATTTTTAAACTATTTTTGCACATATAAGATAACGATACTTAAATAGATTAAATAAGCATTCAATTAGCGTTGCTAAGATATTGTCATCACTGACAGTAGACTAGTGAAAATATAAGTACGCGTTTCAAGTAGCAAATGTAGAATGATGTTAAAAAAACAATTAAAACTACACTTTTCAACCATAATAAGTTTGATAATATTACTAACAATAATTTCGAGTACCTATTCAATTTCTGTAATTCCTAATGAAAATGGATTTGGTATGGACACTCCAGCCGGAAGAGGTGGAGACATATATAAAATTACAAATCTAAATACAAATGGGGATGGTTCATTAAAAGAATGTATTGATGCAAGTGGCGCAAGAACATGTATATTTGAAGTATCTGGAACAATAGATATAACTGAACATCTTAAAATTACGGATCCTTATATTACTATAGCGGGTCAAACTGCACCATCACCAGGAATCACACTTAAAGGTGCAGGAATTGTAATTCAAGCAAGTGATGTATTAATTCAACATATTAGAGTAAGAGTAGGAGATTTATCTGATGGTCCTGCATATGATGATAGAGATGCTATTAAAATTGAATCTAAATATGGAGATATTAAAAATGTAGTAATTGATCATGTATCTGCAAGTTGGGCCTTAGATGAAGTTTTTTCTACTTGGTCTTACGAGGGTAAATTAGCAGAAAAAATTACAGTTACAAACTCAATATTTGCTGAAGCTTTATATGATTCATATCATCCTGATGGGGCGCACTCTATGGGAGCTTTAATTGGAAAAAATACACAAGATTTATTATTTAGTAAAAATATACTTGCGTTTAATAACTATAGAAATCCTCTAATTAGAGATGACTCAACAGACATAATTGTTGCAAACAATTATATTTATAACCCTGGAGTTGGAAGTAAATCTAAAATTTATTTTGGAACAACTGGAGATAATAATGTTCCTATGAGAGCAACAGTTGTAGGAAATTATTTCACACCTAATCCTGATGAATACTATGATAATGTAGTATATGTAGAATCAGGTTCAGCATCAAGTTTTAGTTTATATGTTGATGATAATAATGGACCTTTAGGAACAAGTGATGATTGGGCATCAGTAATGGGAAGAACAGACTCTTCAATTAGAGAAACTTCTCCTCCAGTAACTATTCCAGGATTATCCTTCATGTCTTCAACAAGCATAAGAGATTATTTGTATGATAATGCAGGAGCAAGACCTACAGATAGAGATGCAGTTGATAAAAGAGTTATCTCTAATATTGAATCTGGAAAGGGAAGTATTATTGATAGTCAAAATGAGGTAGGCGGTTGGCCAACTTTAGAAGTAAATCATAGAACAATATCACTTCCTTCAAATCCAAATGGTGATGATGATAATGACAGTTATACAAATCTAGAAGAATTACTTCATGAATACTCCTACTGGGTAGAGCATGATATTAATAGTGAACCAGGAAATTCTGAATCAAGTATTATTCCTGAGACTACACCTGAACCAACTTTAGATGTAAATGCTGACACAACTGCTCCAGTAATTGAATCTACAACTAGTACAAGTTTATCTTTAGGAACTACTCAAACAACTCTAAAAGTAACAACAGATGAACTGGCCTATTGTCATTATGATGATAGGGAAGATATTGATTATTTAGATCAAAAATACAGATTTGATGATTTTAACACACAAAATCATGAAACTATAATTTCAGAACTAATAGATGGAGAAACATATACTTATTATGTAAGATGTAAAGATTTAGAAACTCCAAACAATTATAATGAAGAAGATTATGTAATAACATTTAGTGTAAGTAATCAACAAGAAGAACCTGTAGTAATTGAGCCTCCTACAGATTTAGAAATAAATGATACTACAGCTCCAGAAATAAATGATACTACAGCTCCAGTAATATTATCTTCATTACCAAATACAAATTTAGTTTCGGGAACAACTCAAGTAGATTTAGAAATTGTAACTGATGAACTTGCATATTGTCATTATGATGATGAACCTAATATTCATTATTTAGACCAAAGTTTCGCATTTGAGAATACTATCTCATTAACTCATAGTAATTTAATAAGTAATTTAGTAGACGGAGAAACATATACTTATTATGTAAGATGTAAAGATTTAGAAACTCTATTTAACTATAATATGCAAGATTATGTGATAATCTTTAGTGTAAATGATGAAAATCAAACTATTGAAACTGTGACTGATCCAGTAGTTACAACACCAACAACTAGTAGTTCATCCAGTGGTGGAGGAAGTAGTAGTAGAAGTAGATCTTCATCAATCTCTCTTAAAACTGAAGAAGTTACAACCTCAGAAGATATAATTGAAACTATTGAAAATGAAAATGAAATAATTGAAAGTAATAAAAATACTGAAAATATATTACTTGAAGATACTGCAAATAATATTGAAAAAAATAAAGACATAATTACAGATAGATATAAAACAATTAAAATTGATAATAACTCAAATTCAAATATTTATTATGATTTTATAATAAATATTTTTAAGAAAATACTCATAAGTTTTTCAGAACTGTTTGGCATCTAAAGGGGTTGAGTTAAAAAGTCCGTGATAGAATTTTGATTTGTTGTATTTTTAAGAATTAAAAACAATTTTAAAGTAAAAAATATTGGTATTTTTACCCCTAAAAAACCAATAAAAATGATAAATCAAACAACATTATTAAACTTTAACAAAGCCTATTTAGTGAAAACATTAAGTTCAAAACTTGTTTTGAGTAAAAACAATGTTTTGCATACAAAATTAATTAATTGTCCTAGCTGTAATACTAAATGTGTGTATAATGGATACTCACATGAAGGAAATTATTCCTTATTCTCAAAAAGCAATTATTCATTTTTTAAAAAAGGACAACAATTTTGTCCTACTTGTCAAAAAACCTATCAAATTTCAATTCCTGAATTTGATAATATAAATAAAATTATTATTAATAAATTAAAAAATCAAATTTATACACTTTTAGAATTGGGTAATTCTGAAAGTGATATTAAATATTATTTAGAAAAAAATGAAAATATTACTATTAGTAAATCAAATATTGCTTTGATTCGAAAAGAATTTTTATCTAAAGTTGAAAGTTCATATCCTGAACTTGATAATCTTCTAAAAGAAGATTTAGAAGGTTTTATTGGCTATGATGAACAATATTTGAAAATTGATGGAAAACGATATTATAGATTAGTTTTTTTGAATTTAGATACAAATGAAGTAATCTATGAAGGACTTCATAGTGATATTTCTAAAAAAAGTTTAATTAAACTTTTGAAAGAAATTTTCAAAGATTCAAAACCAAAAGGTTTTGTATTTGATATGAAAACTATGTATGTAAATGCTTTCAAATCAGTTTTTGGCAAAAAAATTAATTTACAATATTGTATTTTTCATTTACATAAATCTATTATGGACAAATTCAATAAACATATGAAATTTTTAAATAAAAATTTATGGACTTTAGAAGATTATAAACGAATGTATACTATTTTCAATATATTTTATAATCGGTCCGAAGACCTAAAATTTATTGACAAATTATTATTTGAAAGAGATTTCAATTTTATAACTTCAATTAAAACTGATGATTTAGATAAATATTATATTAAAATTGCAAGAAAACATTTTCATGAAACTAAATTGTTAAGAGAAAGAAAATATGGTTTTAAACGATTAAAACATAATTCCAAAGAACAAATTGAAGAAAATTTAAATGAAATTTTAAAGTTGTGTAAAATTCCAGGATATTTTCCTAAAAAAGTTGTTTCTCAACTTAGAAAAATTAAAAAAAATTTTTCAGACTATACCGGTGGAATAGAAGATGGGATTCTCACTAATAATCGTGTTGAAGGACTATTTGGTTCAACTTTAAAGAAATTTCAAAAAAAGACATTTAATGTAATTTCTCATTTTAGTGCTTTTTTAAAATTAAAAAAATTAAGAAAAAAAGGTTTATCTTTACTTGAAAATATACCACCAGATAAATATTTGTTTTTACAAATATTTATTCAAGCTTTTACTAGATAAATTATAGAAAATTGAGTTAATCATAAATTTTACTATATTTAATTTAGGATTTTTTTATAAAAAAATTAAAATTTATATTTAATTTCTTTGAAAACTCAAGTTTAATCTTATAAAAATATTTTTTCTTAAAAAGAATAGTTATTCAAAGTTGAAAAATCAACTTTTCACGGACTTTTTATTCAAACCCCATTCTTGAAAACTAGTTACCAAAAGTTATATAAATCAAAAAAATTTTAAATAATATATGGACGAATTCAAAGATCAAGTTAAACGAGGATTCCAAAACTGTAGACTTGACATTGAAGATGTAAGAGAAGAAAATTCTGAATTAAAAAATAATATTGGAAAACTAAATTCTGAAATATCTGAATTAAAAGCTGAATTAAAAGGAGTAAGTATAGCTCTTAACTTCATTAAAGAGTTCAAAGCTAAACAAGAAGTTATTCCTCAAATAGTAGAAGAACCAAAAATTGAAATTAAAGAAGAAATCATTCCAAAACAAATTAAAGAAGTAGTTGCAAAAACTGACCCCTATGAAGCATTATTAGCATTTAAAGCTAAAGCAAATAAGAGAGAAGTCTTAAAACAAAAAATGACTTCATTTGTAACTCAATCTGGTATAAATTTATCTGAATTAAAATTTTTATTTGTCGACCACTATAAATATTGTTCTAAAGCAACATTCTACAATTATCTAAAAGAATTAGAACTTGAGAGACATATAAAAATCGAAAGAGAAAATTCCAAGAACTTTGTATTTTTATACAACCATAATCAATTAGAAAAAGAAGTTTAGTATTTGTTATTACTTAATGTTTGTATTAATGTTAATAAACTCTTTTGATTGTTTAAAATCATGTATAAAAGATTCTTAGTATATATAATATTATTTTTATTTAGTTTTGGAGTTATTTTTGGTTCAGGTTGGCATCCTGCAGAAGAGATTTTAACTGGTAATTTTACTGGTTATTATGATTTCGATAACATGCCTAGTGTTGCAAATGTCCCTCTACAAATTAGAGTATCTTCTTCTTGTATTGCAGGTTCATCTATTCGAGCAATTAATTCTGATGGTAGTGTTGTTTGTGAGACTGATGATATTAGTGCAGGTG
>JAQICV010000035.1 GCA_027858315.1 Candidatus Woesearchaeota archaeon | reverse complement strand
TTCTTTATTATTAATCTTGCTGAGGTCGCATAATTCGGTATTGCGCTACACTGCTAAGACAGTGCAAGACACTACCATGCGATGGCAGTTTTAGGATTGGGAAGTCAAACCCCTCAAATTTTTCCAATAATAAAAATCAAAACAGGATACTTTTTTCCAGGTAAAGGATTTCAAAATCAAAACCAATCATTGCTTAGTTATAAAAACTGGTATTCATCTTATGGAGAATTTGGAGATAGACTAGAAGAATTATCTAAAAAATATAAAGGGGAAAAATATCTAAAAGAGACTAAAGATGATGTTTTTAAAGATAATTTTATTAAGTCTATAATGTATTATGATTCAAAATTTAAATTAGTTGAAATTCATTCCAATTCATCTTTTCCATCTAAAAGCGAATCCAATAGGGAGAGTCACTTACTTGGAAGAATAAAAAGAAGAATTAAAGATAAAATAGAGAAAGGGCAGTTAAAAGGGAAACAAAATCCTATTATTGCTTTTCAATTTTCAGACATTTTGTATATGGGGTATCATGATGAGAAAGAGGAATTTGGCTTTGGAGCTAAACGATTTGAAGCAATTGAAAGAACTACTATCAAGGTATTTGAAGATTTAGGCGAAAAAGAAATATTAGGTGTTATTTTTTATGAAAAATATATTTCTAAGGGTAAATTAATTATAAATCCAAATCTAAATTTTAAAGATACTCAAAAAAACCTTATAAAAAATATTATGAGCTAGATTCTTCTTCTAATTTTTCAAGCCTTTTTTATGTTTGTCTTGATAGTCTCTAATTTCAATAGGGTTTAAAAATTTTCTTGAAGATGAATTACCTCTAATATAAAAATCATATTTTTTAGAATTATTTTTTACAAAATGCCAAATTTTACCCTTAATTACATTTACTACAAAGATTAATTTGTTGTCTAATTTAAAGCTATCAAATGTTACTGAAGATAAAGCTGATTTTTCAATTCTATCACTAATTAAAGATTCTAAATGTGTTGAGAATTTGTCTAAATTATTTTTTTTCCCAAAAGACTTAATATCTTTTTCAATCCCATAAGGTTTTCCATCGTCATCAACACCAATAAATAAAAATCCACCATTAGAATTTAAAAAGGCATTAATTGTTTTTAAACATTCAAATTCTAAATCTTTATTTAATGAGTCTGTTTTAGTACACCATCTTAAAGTTGATTTTAATTCAACTTTCTTGCTCTCATGCCCCGCAATTAATGATTTATATGATTCTACTAACTCTTTTCTTTTTAATTTACTTTCATTTTCATTATTTTTATTTTTTAATTTTTCTAATTGCCTTGCCTTGTTTATTTCTTCAGCTATTCCTAAATCTAGTTTCAAAGAGTTTCCACTGAAAATTTTGTATACAATAATTCCATAAATAAAAATAAAAATAAATATTAAATAAAAATATACTGAGTTCTCAGGAGATTCAGCTTCAATTAACTTATAATGATAGGTGTTATTTATCAAAAAGAATTCAACTTGAGAGTAACCAAAGGTTTTAGAATTTAATTGACAATTATAAAAACTTCCATGATAATAACACATTGAAGTTACATAAGTTAAATTTTTTAAATTTTCAACATTATAATTATCTAAAATATATTTTTCTGCATTATCTTGCTGAGATATTTGCCATTTAATATTCTGGTTATAAGAAATATAAATACCACTTAGAACTATAATTGTAAAAAATATTATTGCAATAAATGATTTATTTAATTTCATTCTTCTCTTTTTACCCAAAATTTATGTTCAGTATATTCTTCTCCATCTTCAGTTCTATTTCCAATAAAATAAATTCCGTAAGAGTCATTAATTTCAGAAATATCAAAATAGTAGTCTGTGTATTTTATGCCATTTTTTTTACTATCGTATGGGTCTTCGAAATCAAATAATGCTTCAATTCAATCAATATTGATCTATGGTCCTTCATGTATTGTTTTAGCACTAAAGACATTTTTTATTTGACTAAATGTTTAATTGTCTTCTAAAAAACTTATTTCTGAAATTATATGATTTTTTGTTGAATTTAATTTATTAACTGTCTTATTTAAGTCTGACACAGTTATTATTAATTTATCTTGAGTTTTTTTAAAATTTGAAATATTTTGTAATAATTTAGAGTATTCTTTTTCTAAATTATTTTTTTTAAAATTATAATCACCACAGTAAAAATATGTTTTTCCATCAATATTTGTAAAGAAACCTTTTAATGTAATTTCTTTTTTAAATTTTATTGCATAATTCTCTTCACACTCTATTAAAAGATATTTTTTACTAGAATTACTCTCTTTAAAATATATTGAATAGTCTTCTTCATAATCTAAAAAGCCTGTTAAAACTACATTTTTTTCATAAATTATTTCTGAGTGATTTATTTGATTATTAGAACAACCACTTAAAAAGAATAAAAGCACAAATAAAATAACACTGACATTAATTTTAACCATAAAAATAATTAAATTTAATTATTTATATCTTTTTGCTTTCAAACTACTTCAAACATATAAATAACCCTCACATTTGTTATGAGCCTATAACATTTCATTTCTCAATTAAACACTAATGACTATATTTTACTTACTATGGTAAATGAACCTAAGTTTTACAAAGTAAGAGATATAGCGGTTTTGTCTGCTATACCTATAATTTCAGGATTACTTGTAGTTTTTGTTCAATTTCTGATTAACACTTTTTCAGATTTGACTTTAAACTTATTACCTAAATCTCTTGAAGCCTATATTTGGTCTCAAGATTTTTTAGATATTCCTGCATTAGGATTTATGGGGATGGTCTGTGCGTTGATTGTTGCCTATTTCTCAAAAGATAGAAACGCATTTGATAACATTAAACAAATGTTAGTAGGTATGATTATTGGTTTAATCGTAACAGTAGTATTCGCAATTTTAGAACTTTTTTCAATGGGAGAATATGTTTTTGTGGCGTTAGTCCTAGAAGTTGCAATTGTGTCAATTTATAGTCTTGTGAGGTGGTTTGATTAAAATGAAATCTAATAAAAAAGCAAGTGGAGGATTTGCTATAATTGCCTTTAGTGTAATTGCTGTAATTCTTTTGCTAGGTGGAATTGGTTATGTATTAACTAAAAATTCAAGTGGTGTGTATAAAGAAGTAAGCACAAGTGACTTGAAAATTAAAGCAACTGATGTTTATCAATACATAGGCTCTACAACTGATGTCGATAAAGTTAGTAGTATTGAATTAAAAATTGATAATGTCAATGAAGATAAGGATTATAATCTGAAAATAGTTTATGAGGCTTTAGGTAAAAATGAAACTTTGAATGTTGAAATTTTAGGTGGAAAAACTGAGCTTATCAAAGTGCCAAACTTGTTTTCTGCAACTGATATTAATGGAGTAGATGTTTATTCTAAAACTATTAAGGTATTAAGTGGAGATAATGAATTAGCTTCTTTTGATTACAAATTAAATGTTGGTAAGGTTACAGTTGATAGAACTAATGCAAAATTAAGAGTTCCTGAAGTTGTTATTGCTGATTCAAGTTCTGATTCAATGATTTTGTGGTATGATATTGAAGATAATTTAACTGTGTCTGATGTTTTACCTATTGATGTAAATGATTCAAAAATAACTATCACAGATGTTGATTTTGAAGAAGACACATTAGTAGAGAATGAATGGATTAAAATTACTTTGAACTATGATGTTAAGGGTTCAGTCTTTGAAGATGAATATTTAGAAGATGGATTTAAAGTAAGACTAGAGATTAGCAATGATGAGACTAATTCAAGTAATTATGTTGATGTTAATGAAGACTTAATTAAAACAAGTTTATTAAACGATTTAGCTAAACTTCAAGCTACAAGTTTTGAGGAGATTAGTTCAGTGAATTAACACTTTTGTGAGGTATTAAGAAATGCAAAAAAATAGTAAAATAATAATTGCGGTATTAACAGTATTATGCTTAACTCTTAGTGTGGGTTGGGCGTATCAGGCTGGATATGTCACAAGTGTAGGAATATTTGATGATGAAGATGAACTTGAAGCAAAGACTTCTAGTTTTTGGGCAAATTATGTAAATCGGTTTGATTTTGATGGAACTGAATTTGTGCAAAATATTGCTCTTGCTGTGCCTGTGCCTGAGAAATTACAGTATGACAAGAATTATCTTTTAGGAACATTAACCTTTAAGCATAATGAAACAAAGGCAAAAGTAATTTATGTTGATACTCCAGTAAGAGTTAATATAATTAATGATGAAGGTATATTTTTTTATACGAAAGAAATTCTTGATAACTTAACTACAAGACATAAGTTTCACGCTTTGCCAAATGTTGAGTATAATATTGAGTATCAAATCAATAATATTAATGAATTTGTTGATGAATCAGGGGATGTATTTTTCACATTAAGGAATTCAGAGGAAACAAAAAAATATGATGTTGTTACTCATTTTAAAAGTCCTTTAAGTGATTATGAAACTCAGTTAAAAATAGGTTTTAAAGCAATTAATGGTGATAATAATTTTTATTATAAAGATACTATTACAGATGAAATCAGAATCAAACTTAAAGATAGAAAGAAAGGCGAAATTGCTTTAATTGATACTTTGGGGAGAATTTACGATTATGGTGATTCAATTGGTATCTGGTATATGAGAAGTCGAGCTATAAACAAGGAACTTTATGCAAGAGTTTATGTCTCTGGAGAAACTGAAATTAGAATTAATGGGAACAGCGTTTATATTGGTGATCAAGTATTCTATTTAGCTTCAACATCAATTGGTAAAACTATTTGGTTTGGCGGTGTTCAAAATACGGAAACTAAAACTTTTGGCAGATATGATTTTGGTGCAGGAATAGATTTAGCTCGTTATCATTATAGTTATTGGGACCAAATATGTGTACCTGCTGGATATTTGCATGCTAATACTTATGTTAGAGGTGGTTATGAAGATAACTTATGGTATATTCAAAGTAATAAGTGGCAATCTTATACTAGTAGCAGATATGCAATAAGTACTTTAACTTGTGATACACCTGCCTTTCAAAATGATGCAGACCAAGTTCTTTATAGTAATGTTATGGATGAGCCATATATGTTAGATGCAAGTAAAGAAATTGCAGTTAATCATATTGTTAGTGAAATTAAAGTTGATTTAGGTGAAATAATAAAAACTATTGAGTTTGAAATTGATGAGAATAATGTGACTAGGTTTACATTGCTTGATGACATTAAACTTAAAGAGTTTGAGCCTTTTGAATTAAATTTAATTGTAGATGGTAAAAATGCAGTAATTCCCATCTTCTATGACCCATTAAGGAAACATGAAGAGTTATGGCAAATGTTTGATAGAGAAGTATTGAAACTTAGTGAGATAGTGAGTTAGTTGAGGTAATGGTAAAATGTTAGAGTTAATTATTGCAGGAATAGTAATGATAGGTTTAGGAATTGGTATAAGACTAATTCCATTTTTAGGAATGACTGATTTTTTCAAAGTTATTTCTAATTGGCTTATCATAATTCCAATTTTAGCAATAGCAACTATTTCACTTTGGGAAGTAATTACAGAGACAATAATGTATATTTTAGTTGATTTAATATTCTTAATTTTTGAATATTGGTATGTGACTGCATTTATACTATTTATTGTCTTTTTGATATGGAGAATTAGAAGAAATTAAAATGGGATTTTCAATAATGGAATTTTGGGAATATTTGAAAGCGGATGCAGACCATGACAGACAGCTTAAAGCTGGACTTAATGTAATTATTCGTTTTTTCATAGTTGCTATCTTGGGACTATTTGAGTATTCAGGATATTTAGACTATGAAGGAGCAGATAGAATAATTACACTTGCAACAAGTCTTACTGTTTTTTTAGCAGCTAAAGACTTTCTTGTAGTAATTGCACCTGTGTTTAAAATTATAAACCCACTTTATAATTTATTTGTTGAAACATTTTTATTAATTTCAATTATCCCTTTATCTGTAATTTTTAACATAAATGAACATGCAAGAAGTTTAACAAAAATTGAACCTGCTTTTTTGGTTGCTTTATCTTTAATTTTAATTGTAGGAGCTCTACTTAATTGGGGTATTGCTTTTTACAACAAAAATAAAGGAAATGATATTGAGTATGCTAAATATGTTCTTTTTCATAATGCAATTATTTTGGTTCAGGCGTTTATGTTATTGTTTATAGGTTTAGAATATATCAATCCAATTGCTTTTTCGGATTTTTATCAGGAGATGTTTCTATACTATTTTGGAGGATACTAAATAATGGCAGAAGATAAATTAGGAGACTACACAAATGTTGTGGAGAAGAGACCTTTTTGGACGGCGTGGATAGGTGAAACGACAAACAATAAAGCATCTCGTAACACAGTACAAAAGCAAGACCTACAAGATGAGATTAAATCTTTGGAAGGTATTGAAGAGGAAGCTAAAAAACATGAAGTCAAGACTATGATTAGAAATATTAGTCCTGTTGGTATGGCTTATAATGTTGGAGCTGAATTGAAGAGAAGTTATGATGAGGGAGATTTGACTAATGATAATATTTTAGAAAAATCAATGATAGCATTAAATCCTCGTTTAGCTGGAAATGAAAGGGCTAATGATTTATTAAATCAAGAAGTCGGCTCAATGGTTAATGAAGTAAGGGATACTTCAAAGGTTTTAAGAGATTTGCAGACAACAAATCCTAAATTAGTGAATTATGCAAATGTAGAATGGGAGAATAATGTGAAGAGTGATGACCCATTTATGGAGTTTGCCTTAAAAAATAAAATTGTTAATATTGAGGGTGATGTTGTTAAAATTGATGGTAGTAGAATTTCGGAAATGGATAAACTGCAATCTCAAATGTCTCTAAAAGACCAAGAAAAGTTTTCTATTTGGAAAGCAAGTTATGGAGAGGAAAGAAGATTAAGGGATGGCATGAAAAGAACTGCTGTTAATCCTAATCTTAGTCCTGATGACCCACTTAACTTTAGGGCTATTGCAGAGTCTCCAGTTGTAACTGATTTGAATGATAGGGATAGGGCTTTTCTTAATGATGATTGGGAAAAGGGTGCAGATAATCATAAAAGCATTGCTGATAAAAATCGGGAGAAGTATAAAGAGCCTGATAATTTTGTTTATGATGATGGCAAAGCAGTTAGTTTTAAAAAAATTGATGAGAAAACCGAAGAGGAAATTTGGAATAAAACTGAAGATGGTGTTGGTATTGAACAATTTGGAGACGGGAAAGAGAATCCTTTAGGACTTAGTGCAACTAGGGCGTCTTCTGGTGTTGGTATTGCTTTGAATGGAATTGCAGTTTGGCTTCAAGAATGGTGGATTGCAATTGTTGGAATTGTTATACTTTTAGGTGTTTTAGGTTATTGGTTATATGTTGAAAATCAAAAGAAATCTAAAACAGCTAAAAAGGCGATTTCTAGCACAAAAAAAAGCAGAAAGAAAAGGAAGTCAAGAAAAAGCAAAAAGTCTTCTGATTCAAAGCCTGAAAGCCCAATAAACTTAACTGTTAATGTTAATGACTATGAAACAAAAGACACTAACGGGCAAATGATAGTTAAGGAGGTAATTCAAAGTGGTAACTAAAGAATTAAAGATGACTAAAACACCTATCAAGAGTTCAAGTAGTGATTATGAGAAAAAGGCTAGTGCTGAAAGGAGTTCCTTAAATAAAGGTTTGAAAAGTATCAAAGGAGATACATCACAAATCAAAATGGATACTTCTTTACTTAGACAAGATACGGCAGTAATCAAAGCTCAAAATAGTCTTACTCATGAGGGCTTGCAAACTGCAACAGATAATCAAATTAAATTATTTAGTTTGAATAATAAAACTCTTATGAGTGTTGGTGCAGTAGGTTCTGCGGTTGGTGGTTTGGCGATTGCTCTTGATGAGGCTTTGAAAGATATTTTAGTGGTACAAGTTGTAATAGGTCTACTCTTAGCAATTGCACTAGTAGGTATTGGTCTTTATGTTAATGAGAGATTGAAGAAACAAGAAAAAATGCAGTTAGTGATAGCTGAAAAACTGGGAATTGATACAGGAAATAAAAAGCCTATTAATGAACCAGTTGCATATTTGCCAAATGAGATTCTAAATCCACAGGCAGAACCAATTAGCGAGGTAGAAAGATGAATAATACTAATAAACAAAAAGAAGTTAAGTTTGATGAGGCTTTAGGTATTCAATACACTAGAGGAACAGTTTTGAAAAAGAATGTAAATTTTGTATTTCCAAATGGACAAAGTTTTGAAACTAATTTATTGTCAGGAGTTAGATCTAAGAAAATAAATAAGTCTTTGTTTTCAACAAATCTAAGTCCCAATTTTAAAGATTTTTCAGAGGTTAAAGTTACTCCTGCTTTGAAGATGGGACAGAAAAGATATAATAAAGGTTTTCTTATATCAACAGATAAAGGAAGAACTCTATTTTTACCAACTGAGACTAAAAACCAAATTGAGGCTAAATGGAAAGGTTACAATAATGGTATAGTAATTCAAAAAGGAGACCATCAAACAGGAATTATGAGAGACCCATATTTAGATGGACATAGAAAAGCTTTGCCACCAGGTAAAAGGATTTCAAGAAATGGTAAGCCTTATTCAGAATACAGAAAGAATAGAAGTGATTTAATTCATAATAAGTATGGGGACTTTTAGTTCTCTTTAATTTTTTTATTTTAAAATGGAGCTAGATAAGATTTATTTGATGGATTGTTTAGAAGGGATTGAACGGATGAAAGAGAACAATATAGTTCCTAATCTTATTGTTTGTGACCCGCCTTATGAGTTTGATGCACATGGTAGAGGTATTAACAAAGGTCGAAAATTGCAGTTAAAAATTAAAAGTGCAAATCTTAATGTATTTAATTTTGAAAAGTTTATTCCCGACATTTTAGATTTACAAGGTGGGAATGTTAATGCTTATTTCTTTTGTAATAAAGCTTTGTTGCCGAAGTATCTATTATTAGCTATTGAGAGAGGTTTGAACTTTGATATTTTAACCATGAATAAGAAAGCTCCCATTCCATGTAAAAATAGTGCGTATTTGCCTGAAATCGAGTATATTGTTTTTCTTAGAAGCAAGGGTGTTTATTGGAATGGAAAACTGGACTATAAATTATATTTCAAAAGTCATAGTGTTGTAACAAATGGTCTTAGAAATGAACACCCTACACAAAAGCCAATTTCTATTATTAGAAAGTTTATTCAGTTAAGTTCTGATGAGAACCATTTAGTTTTAGATTGTTTTATGGGTAGTGGCACAACTGCTATTGCTTCTAAAGAATTGAATAGGCGATTTATTGGATTTGAGAATAATGAAGAGTATTTCAAATTAGCAGATAAAAGAGTTAATGTTGAGGTTAAGACTTTGTTAAATTGTTATTAGATTTTAATTATATATATAAAGGTGTAAATTTTTATTATAAATATGAATAAATATTTATTACAATCTGAATTTTTAATGGAATTTTTTATTAATCAAAAAGAATATGATGATTTTAGAAAAAAAATTATTAAATTTATACATTTTTTAGAAAAAGAAGAAAGTTTTATTGATAATAAATATATG
>JAQICV010000034.1 GCA_027858315.1 Candidatus Woesearchaeota archaeon | reverse complement strand
TCTTTTAATTTAACCCAATCAGAATTTCTTCTTCCTGGATTATAGACTCCATTAGGTTTTCTTGCTACTAGTCCTTCAAATCCTTCAGATACCCATTTATCGTGTATCTTTTTAACTTGATCCCATCCTGTAAGTAATTCATGTGCAAGAACTTTAATTTTATTATTTTCAGAAAACCAATCAATTTCTAATGTCACTAAAAAATCACATCGTTGGTTAAAAGTATCTTGAGTTTCTGGAACATAATCATAAATCCAATATTCTAATTTTTCACATCTATCTTCCCAAGTTTTCAATCTGCACATTCCGGATATTTCTTGTAAAGGATACCCATGTACATACAATTCACCATCTAAAATTACATTTGGATTTTGTTCAAAGAAATCTATTAAAGTAGAATCTGCTCTAATACTAGAAGTAGCTGCATCATATGATTTACCTCCTCTACTTGTAGATTTGATTATTTCATTGTCTTTATCCCAAGACATTGTACATCTAACTCCATCTAACTTTCTACTACAAAACATAGGTTTATTCCATATATTTATAGTGCAGTCATTAGAAGATTTCGCTAGCTGAGGTTTTATATTACCAGAAGTATCCGTTTGGATTGATGATACTATACTATTTAATTTCTCTTCAGTAATGTCATCAAATTTAGTTTTAGTCAAAGAAGATAATTTTTTATATCCTTTATCCATTGACTTTTTAATTAAAGAATTATACTCTAATTCAGCCTGTTGCAAAGTAGTTCTTTTAGCTTTACCTTTTTCAATAATTTTCTCAGGTTGTGCTGTAGTTTTTCCTCCAAACTGTCCAGTGTATCTTTTAATATAGTATGTGTTTGCTTCTTGATCTAATATATATCTAGCTGTTTGTATTTTATCTCTTGCATTTCTTGTTACTAATACTGTATCATATATTCTAACCATTACTCTACTAAATAAATATAATTTCTATTACAGTCTCCTATGAAAATATATCCAGGTAAAAGTTCCTCACGATCAATCATTTGTTGAACTTTCTTTTCTATAGCTGCTTCTACATCTATATATGAGAATAAATAATAATAACTCGAATCTATAAGAATATCTTCTAGCTGTGAAAATTCTTCCTCTATTAAGTCATAAAATTCATCTGCTACTTTAGCAGGTGATAAAATTTTATACATAGACTCATCAATTATAAACTCATCTTCATCTTGGCTATTAAAATTTTCTATAATAGCTTTTTGTTCATCTTCTTCTGTTAAATCAAGTTTAGATAAAAGTACTTGTAAATTTGTCATATTATTTTTTTCCTGTGGAACCAAATCCACCTTCATTTCTACTTGTTTTATCTAATTCTTCTACTTCTTTCCATTCTATAGAATCCACTCTTTCTAGACTAATTTGAGCAATTCTATCTCCTTGTTGCACTTCAAATACATCATCAGAGAAGTTTTGTAGTATAACTCCTACAGAACCTCTGTAATCAGAATCTATACACCCTGGAGTGTTTAACACAGTTACTCCTTCTTTAAGAGCGAGTCCACTTCGGGGACGCACTTTAAACTCATATCCTTTTGGAATAGCTACATGTAAGTTAGTAGGAACTAAAGCTCTACCTCCACTAAAAATAAGGAGAGTATTCCTTTCTTCATCCATTTCTGAGAAGTATAAAAATTTAGATTTTATTTCTTTAGAAAAATCAGCCTGAACATCCATAGAAGCTGCTCCAGAAGTAGAGTACTCTGGAAGAGTATTATTACTATTGTTTACTATTTCTATTTTCATTATTTCTGTTGTCTAATTCTTGTTTAATTTTAATGTTAAGCCAATCTATTTGATTATATTCTTTATTATGATATAAATCATCATTTACCACAAACCAATTAATATTATTTCCATTATTAGAAGTATCAAATCCATATTTATTTAGTATTTTAAAAAGAAATGTTCTATTAATTCTAAAAATATTTAATAATCTATTAGTAGTTAAATTAACAATTTGTTTATCAGTGATAATTATAAATTTATTCATGACTATTTAACTTATATTAAAACTGGCTTGAACTGCTTTCATTACACCCTTATAAAATTCAATATATTCTTCATTAGATAATAAAGATAATTTATCTTGTATATCATAAGGAACAGGATCATAGTTACTAGCATATTTATAAGGAGTGTTTAGCAAAAGATTTCCTTCTGTAACTGTAATATCATAAGTTTGATTTTTCACATTAATTGCCCTTATAAATAAAACACTTTTTGAACCTGTAGTTCTAAGAGAATCATATTTTTTAAAATATAAAAAATGTTCATCACTTATAGCACATCGGTAAAGATCATCTATTTTAGTTAATATCTCTTTAATTTCAATTGTTTTACTTTTCATTATTGTAAAATATAAGCATTATGACTTGATCGAGATACAGAGACATATTGTAATTGTCTTAGCTCTTCTTTATCTCTACATCTTTTTATATTGTTCATATCTATAAATACATTGTTAATCGAGGATCCCTGCGATCTATGCGTGGTAATAGCATAGCCATAATCAAAAGATTTCTTTCTTATAAGTCTGTTAGAGTAATATAAATCAACTGGACTTGTGAAACTCCCTATTAATTTATAATATTCTTTCCATAACATAGATGCTTGCCTAGATCTACGTTTTTTAGCATCCACTGCTTTTAGTCTAGTTATTTCTATATGATATGCTAAAGAATCTAAATAATCTTTAGAAATTTGTTTTGATAAGATAAAAATTTCTTCTATATTTTTAGTAGAAGCATTATATAAATTTAAATAATAACCAGGAAGTTTTAAAAATCCAGGAATAAATACTTCTGATGGTCTAGGCTCATCAGCAATTATATAATCCATAGAATTCCAAAATTTAGTCTTATTGAAACTTAAATTTTCACGTCCTGTTAAGATTTCTAATTTATTATATTCTTTTTTATCTCCAAATAACAGAGTCTTCATTTTTTTATTAAAAGCTCCAACTCTATTATTAGTATAAGCTAGAATTTTAGCTTCTAAAATATCTGAATTTTTTATTGCTTTTCTAAAATAAGGTAAAGACTCCATTACAAAGTCTTTTGCATTGTCAAAGCAGTATAAAGAACCATCTTCTCCTAAAGATGGTGTAAATTCAGGAATAATCTGTTCTCTTAAAATAGGTAAAATATCTACTAATCCACTTTCTTTAGATTGTCTATAAATATTAGTTAAAAGAGCTTTGTTTGGATTATCAAATACTTTAGAGTGAGTAATAGAGTTTACAGGTTTTAACTGCGCCCGATCCCCAGCAGTAATCAACTTACATCTAAATTGCTTGCATCTTTCAGTTAATAAATCATATAAATCATCATTAATCATGGAAGATTCATCACATATAATTATACTATCATAAGGAAAAGTATTAGAAAAGAAATTACTAGTAAATTTTAAATCATTAAAATCTAAATTCATAACCTCAATCATAGGAGATAAAGATAATAATTTATGTAAAGTCATACCTTCTCTACCAGTAAATCTTTCTAAAACAACTTTAGCTTTATGAGTAGGAGCACATAAAGTATAAGGAATAAATTTGTCTTCCAGATAATTAATTATGTATTGAATAAGGGCAGTTTTACCAGTTCCTGCATATCCTACCAAAGAAAAAGATATTTTAGAAGAATTAATGAAGTCTTTCATAGACTGTAAAGCTCCTAATTGATCTTTTCCTAAAATTATTTTATTGTTTTTCTTCATTTGTTGAAGCCCATATTTCTAAGTCTATATTATTTACTGTTTTAAGTGACTCTTTTACTTCTTCTAATGATTTGTCCTTAAAATTTTCTTTGTAAACGTCTTTTCTTTCTTCCGAAAGTAAGAAAGTTCCAAAAGAAACTAAATCGTCTTCTGTGAAAAATACTATCATTTCTTCTTATTTTATTTATACATCCTGTTTAATTTATCTGTTATGCTTTTTAACCAGTTAGGTTTTGCCTCACTCCAAATAGCATCAAATTCCTTTAAATTTTCATCTGCAAAGACTATTAAGGGAGTATTTTTTGTACCAAATCTAGTTAAAATAGGGCGAGCTTTCTTTCTTTCTTTAGCAATATCTAAGTTATAAGTTTCTATTATGAGAATATCTTTAAATTTATTTACTATATCTAAAATAAATGTATTCTTTTCATTATAAATAACCTTCAATATTTTCATTAATTCTTATTTATACCCAATAAATTGTTAACAATCATCACCTTTTCGTAGGTGTTCATAATATCACGTTTGTCATGAGAAACAATGTCTGTAAAAGCATTATGAATAGTAAATAAAGTAGGATCAATTCCTTCTGGTATAAAGTAGTCACTATCTTGATTAATAAAAAGAGATTTATAAGCATCAATTGGAGTACTAGTCGCAATCTTAACTTTTCCAAAACCATAGTCTTGAGAATCCCGTAAAGAAGTATCTACCCAAGCACCAAGCATATCAGTCCTTGTGTTTCTGTCTATATAAGTATTTTTCATTTCTTTTAATATGACAGAAAAATCACTTGTATATTCTAATAATCCTTTTACAGGTTTATAATCAATAGGTTCTCCAGGAATAAGTTCTTGTGTTTTTAACCACTGTGCATCAAAAACACATAGATTAGTACAAGCCCTGTTTAAATAGCCTCTATATATTTTAGCTACAGGTTTTCTTACATCTATTCCATATACCATACCAATAACTTCATCATGGTCATCTACAGAATATTCTTTTGGTAAGACTGCTTGAACTAAAACTCTATTATAAGTTATATCTTGGTTTTCTTGATTAGTAGTTATTTGAGAAGGTAATTTTACTTGAATTCTAAAATCACTAGTCAGTTTACTCATTCTTTCTAAAAATGGTTCTACATAGGTCTTAGTAGGAAAAAATTCTTTATTCTTTATAAGTGTACTTTTTCCTTTTAAAAGTTCTTCTATAGTTATTTCATTATTCATTTATGTTATTTTTAATTAATTTAGCTGCTTCTTTTAAAGCTTCTGTTAGAGCTTGATTATAAGTACAACTTAAAGTCATATCACCACTAACACATCTTAGTTCATCTATAGAATCTAAATATATTTTATATCCATAATCAGAAGTTTCATTATATACATTTATTGTTGGGATTATATGAATATTATGAATTTCCCTAAACCATTGTTTAACTAATTCTAAAGTTGGAGCAAAATATTTAACATCTTCTGGCCAACCTTCAAAGTTATCATAATTTCTATCATAATGGAAGTATTGAAAAGATTCTATATTGTCATTCTGATTAAAATAATATTTAGAGTCCCAATTAAAATCAACTTCTTTTAATAATTTGGCTAATTCTAAATCACATACTTTTAATTCATACATCATAATTCAATAAAATCTAAAGGATTTATACCTATTTCTAAATTATATTTTTCAACAATAGAAAGAATTTTAGGATCATCAGTAATTAATTCAATTTCTCCTTCATCAATTACCCCAAAAATTTCACTATGTTTTCCCAATACTTCTCCAAAATAAATTTTGATTTTATCATGAATTATATGATTAATAGCATCTTTATCAGCTATAAAAATACCATACAATTCTCCAGATCTTCCACAATCTATATTTAATCTGTATAACGCGTTAATCTCATTTTCCATATTATTAATATTTTAATTTATATTGAAATTAATCTAATATAGGGTTGTATAAGTTAAAGTATTTTTGTTTAAAACTATTAATTGACGTTTTCCACGTTGATTTAGTGAAACTCCACTATAAGCCCATCCTGATAATCCAGTGTTATAGTCATGATCTAATTTACAAGACACACCTACTTGATAACATCCCCATCTAATGCCAGGAGAATGAGAATGTCCTATAATAGTTTTATTAGATAATCTAGAAAAATGATTTATTGACCCTCTAGACCCATTAGCTCCTTTATGTCCATGTAAAGCTAGTTCAACTCCATATAATATATAAGAATCATTTAATCCTAAAGCTCTTATATTTTTATATTTTTTATTAATGTAATAAGGAATTATACCATCGGGAGCTTTTAAAGATAGAGTTAAAGATAACATTTTTATAAAAATCTCTGAATTCTTTAAATTATCCCTCCAATCTCCTTGATACATAGCTCTATCTAACATATCATCATGATTTGAATTAACTACAATAGTTTCTTCCATATGATTTTCAAACCAATTTAATTCAGAATACATACCACGTAGTTCTCTCTTTAAATCATCTCTCCCTGTTTTCATAAGTTCATGTCTTATCACAGGATTTTTAAGATTATGAGAGTTTATAGATTCACTATCCCATACATCATGTAAAACAGATTTAGAGATTTGTAAATCCATACAAAGTTTCCTAAAAGCATTTGTAACTTCTTCATCCTTTTTAGCAAAATGACTATCTCCCCAAATTAAACAATCAGTTTTTTCAGTTGAAATAACTTCTTCTTCTACTCTATATATTAAATCATTAAAGTCACCCTTATTATTTGCAGATACACTCCTTAAATGTACTACTTCTTCATCTTCTATTTCTACTATAATAAAACCATAAGTATGATGTGCTTCAGCTTTACCTCCTGCAACTGTATCAGTAAAACTAGGCATAGTAACACTTCCTGTAGACCATAGAAATTTCTGTGTTTCACTAGGTAATACTGGAACACTTTTCATTTCTATGCGAGGAGATCCTACTATACAAGATGCTTCATCTCCAAATAATTCAATTCCATTAGTAGGATTAGGAGAAGTTGCTTGTATTTTTAAATCTGCCAGTAATAAAACATTTTTATGTAAGAATTGTCGATTTGCTGTTAAATATGGGTGAACAGCTACATCCCAAACGTCTCCTTCTTCATTCCATAAAGAAGTAGGATTTCTATATCTTGTAGCTATTATTCCTATTTCTGCATCAATAAATTCCGCATAAGCTTTGATATTATTTAAAAATTTAATATTTACTGGACTTGCAGTTTGTGCACTAGAAATTATATATCTTTTACTTTTCTTTAAAGTATGTAATTTAGCTGATGAAAACTGTGATTGAGTTAGAGACATTCCAAGAAAATTAATCATTTCTTCTATAGTCTCTTTGTTTTTATTAAAAAAGTCTGATAAAATATCTATTTTTTCTTCTAAAACAATATTACTATTGTTGCAAACTCTTTTTATATATTTTTGGTCTTGTTTTGAAATTTCAAACTTAGGAGTTTCTTCCATATATTTCTTTATAGCAGTTACGCCGTTAATAAAAAAAGGTCGATAGAATTAACTACCGACCTAAAATCTAATTATATAAATTTATTTTTAAAAGTTAATTAATTAACTTTTTTGGATATATTTAACGTCTGTTAGTCGACGAATGTTTGAGAAACATTAAACTTTATTACTCTGCAACAAAAAAGATAAATTTACCTTTTTTAGCTGATTTTGAAGGAGTATATTGACCATAGCCAGCATATTTTTGTCCTTCAACAACTTCTCGAACGATTTCAATAATATAATCTTTTTTATTTTCTTCAATCAATTCTTTCATTAATTTCATGGCAGCTTCTTTGCGTTCTGCACGTCCTTCAACTGCGCCTACACTAATAACTGATACTTCAGTATTTTCTACATCTTCACCTTCGTCATTTTTACTAACACTGGTTTTTGCTTTAAATTCTGACTCTTTAATTTGATAAAAAGTTTTAGCTTTTCGTTTACCATTAGTTACTTCATTAATAACTTTATAAGGACGAGTACGAGTATCATCCGAAGATGGCTCTACTACCAAATAAGCACCCACAGCTTTTTTACCCTTAATATAAGAGTCCATAAAAGCATTAAGTTCTTTTGAATTCATAGGAGAACCTGCTTTTTTCCATGATAGTGTTGCATTTTTCAACATTTCTAATTCTATGTCTAATCCTGCTTCTTCAACTGCTTTTTGTTTGCTGTAACCTTGTGCTTCTACTGTTTTCATTGTCATTGTCATTTTAATTTTATTATTATTTTTTATCTAAAAGTATATTATCTAAATTCTTATGCAAATATAATCATTATTTTTTAAACTATTTCCTAATCATGTGTTAAAAAATGTTAAACACCAATTTTTTTATTAAAGTTCCTTTTAATTGTATAATTCTTTTTCTTAGAAGGATTTTTAATTTTATCAACTGCATCTTTAATAGAATAGTTTAAGAAAGTTATACATGTATAAATTTCTTTTAAATCCGCTAAAGACATTCCATCTGATACATTTACTAGAGAATCAATATCTCCTTCATCTACTTTTTTATGAATAAAATACTGTTTTCTAACTTCTTTATCTGGAAGAGGAATTTCTATATGTAAATCTAATCTAGATGGTCTTAAAAATGTATTAGCAATATCAGAAGTGTTATTACTTGTAGCAATAACAACATGATGTCCTATACTTGATTTTCCATCTAAAAAATCTAATAGAGTTTCTTCATCCTCATATTTATCAATATCTTCTATAATAGTAATTATAGGAGTATCTTTTTCTATTTCTCTGAAACTAAACCTTAAAAAATTAACATAATCTATTAAATTTTTCTGGTTAGTTACTTTAAAAATTATACCTCCTCTACTAATTAATTCTTTTGATAATAAAGATATTATAGAAGATTTACCAGTTCCTGGGAATCCTTCTAATAAAATTCCTCTTTTATGAATAAGATTATGTTCTTTGTATAAATCTTTCTTTTCCCAAAATAAATTAATTTCATCTATTAATGAAGCTATTATATTATTAGGTAAAACAAATAATTCATCAGAAACTATATTTAGTCTTTGACAAAAATATCCCATTCTATCAGCACTGATAGTATATAAATTTGGTACTAGCTTTGGAGCAATACTTAAATTAGGTGAAGGTCTTATATAACCAGATTCTTCTACCCATACATCAATTTTTGCTGGTTTTTCTGCAGGTTCTATATCATCATCGTCCAACCATTCATCTGGTATATAATAAGCTTCTTTTAAAAAGGTATCCATGAATTTAATATTTCTTTAATTTTATGAATAATTTCCTTAGAATTTTTAAGTCCACAAGAACTAGCAACTTCTGTTTCATAACAAAAATCTTCTACAAGAATAGAAAGACTTTCTAACATGTTATAAAAGGCAGAGTCATCTTTTGTGCCTTGTGTTATTTGAATTAATATATCTAAGGGAATAATATCTCTTTTTTTCTCTTTTGTTTTAAGATAGACTAAGGAAACCAAAGATAACAACACCATCTTTTCATCAATAGAGGATGTTTTGTGAAAATTCCCAATAGAAAATGTTTTTGTATAAAGATTTTTCTTTTCTTCGTAAGTTAAGTTATTAGTTTCCATTTTGCTACATATAATATTAAAGTTTTGGCTTCTCTTAATCCTTTTTTTATATCTTTATTAGTTATTCTAAAATAAGTACTTTGATAATTAGGAAAGGTTTCTACCGCGGCTATAGCTGCTTTATAAGTATATCCTGTTAACTCAGGTCTTAAAACTGTTAACGCCATTTGTAATAACCAGCTATATACTCCTATTTGTCTGCCATAATTGTACTTCTCAAAGGATCCATTATTCATAAAGTAATTTATAGACCTTCCTGTAGTTTTTAGATCATTTAAAGTGATTTCTTTACTATCATGATTAATAGTGAAATTATCAAATTTTCCTTTGAATTTTAAATATACTATATTTCCTTCATCATCTGTAACTTCAAGAGTACAAAGTACTGCATATTCATTAAAAACCTCTACAGGGGTAAACAATTCTTCAGGAGACAAAGCTTGTACTATTTCATTATTATTTTCAACAGAATTAATACATCCAGTATATTTTTCTAAAGAATTCTCAGATAAATAAATTTTTCCTTCTTCTTCTTTTTCTTTATACCTTTTTAGATAAAAAGACAATCCTTTCTCTACAGCATTTTTTAGCCGAGTTTTAGAAAAATTAGCTGCATAATAATTTGCTTTAACAGAAGCTTCCTTTATAGATTCTTCTAACTTTTCTCCTGTTTTTCTTATTAATGATAAAGAATTTAAAAATTCTCCTAATTTACCATTAGGTTTACATAAATCAGAAATAAAAAATTCTCCCTTTTGTAATAACATACAATGTACAGCAGATCCTAATTCATAGGAAGCAGAATAATCTCCTTTAAATCCTGACTCAAATTTTTCTATTGAACCTCCATTATTTGGGTCTATTAAACCTAAACGAGAATTAGAAATATAATCTTTATAAGCATCTGAAAAATAGGCTTCATCTGACATTTTAATTAGTTCAATGCTCTCAGGTATTATTCTAATTTCTGCCATTATTCTTCTAGAATTTTTCTATTTATAATAAAATGATGAGTTTGTGCCCATTCTTTTAAATCATTAAAATCCATATTAAAAAATCTAGAAGATTCTTTTATAACTCCATATTCATCATAATGTTCTTCTCTAACCTTCTTTGGAATAAAAAAATTTATAAGTCCCTTCATACTTTTATATATTCCATAAGTTTCTCCGAATTCTGCATCAGTTACTACATAAACTATCATATTTCTCCATTATTTTTTCAATATCAAGGTCATAAACCCTATATTTTGTTTTTACTTTTTGATTGTGAGAAGCATCCATTAATAAACAAAATACTCCATTTTTATTTAATTCTTTAAAAGTTTCAACTTTATCATCAACAAAAATGTCACAATTTAACTCTTTTAATACTTCTAATTTACTTTTTCCCCAAGGTACTTGAAAAATTCTACTTCTTCCTGGTATTTTATTTCTTTTTAATGATTCTACTGTCCAAGTTTTATAAATACCTCTAGCACTAACAAAACCCTTTGGCAAAAAATTTGGTTTATTTTTTACAGGTAAGGCAATCCAAAAATCCTTATCATTTGATAAAATGTTTAATCTTCTAGACATTAACTTAGATTTTGACCAAGATTTTTGCTGTTTTGTATTAAACTTTGTAGCATATGCTTTTTGAAAGTCAAAAATAACATCATCAATATCTAAAAATACATTTAATTTCCTCATATTAATTTTCTTTTAAATAACACTCTAATAAAGTATAGAAAAACTCTTTGTTTACTATTGCAAATTCTCCAGCAGAGGTAATATTAGTATTACCTTCTTTCTGCTCTTGAGCATTTCATAATATACACAATGGTTTATCTACTTTTCCTACCTCTTTATTAATTTTCTTAACTTGTGGCAGTATTTTTGTTTTTTTAAGTTGAAAATAGCAAGGAAGAATTCCATCTTCATCATATATATCTATTTTCATATTATCTAATTTTTTACTAGCTGATCTACTTGTAGCAATATTATCATTACCAGTTAATTGTTTTAATTCATTAACTACTAATCTTTCATAAGCATTTCCTTTGTTTTTACTGTATGCTCCTGAGCGTTTTCTTTTTGGTTTTTTCTGCGGTTCTTCCATTCTTCTATTATATTAAGTGTTTTTAAGGATCCATATTTTTTAACAAAATCTGAGAAATCTTTAGTTTTAGGAACTAAAAGAATCTTTATATCAGGGAAGTTTTCTCTTATTTTCTTAGCTCCTCTTATCCCTGCTAAATCTCTATCATAAAGTAAATATACATCATTAAAGATATTCTTTACTCTTTTATACTGAGCTTGCGTTAAAAATAGATTTTCAGAATTTGGGGCAACTGCTATAATACCATGTTCATATAAAGACATTACATCTTTCATAGATTTAGTAATTACTAAAATATCTCCAAATTTTGGAAGTTGTCTAGCTCCTTGTATTGTAGTAGCTGACCAATTACTAAGAAATCTAAATTTCCTTTTTGTTGGCATATATAGCCTCCACAATTCATTATCATCAGAATTTAATCCTCCATAATATCCATAAATAGGAGTTTGATCTGAAGAGCTTGTATGATAATGCCCATTTAAAAACACAGACTTAATGGAAAAAACTTTAAATTTTTTAAGAGTATTTTTTGATATTCCAAAACTCCACCACCATTCTAATTCCTTTACACTAAAGTCTTTTATTTCTACTTGAATTTTAGCTTTTTCAGTAATTTTTAAGACTTTATTAGAATATTTAATTTTAGGAAGATTTTTTGGCATACTAGAAATCTCTATAAAACCAAAATCATTTGCTATTATTTTTAGAGCTTTATAATAAGAACAGTTGTTTATATATTGTACAGCACCAACAAAATCAAAATTAGGTCCAGCAAAATCTTTAAATTTCAGAACCCCTCTTTTATTTTTATAAAAAGCACAAGTAGGTTGTTTATCAATTCTTATAAATGGAGGGCTACAAAAAAGTCCCTTTTTAACAGGGACTCCTAAGTAATGCTCCATATAAGTTTCTTGTGAATGTTTAGATAATAAAAGTTCCTTAGTAATTTTTAGACCTATATTTAATTTATACATGTCTATTACTAAGGTTTATTTAAAGATTAAAATCTAAATCTAAATCACTTTCTTTTCCTTCTACTTCTGGTTTATTTACTAATTCTTCAGTATTAGTAGGAACAGCTTCTTTTTCTTTTTGTATTCTAGTTAATTCATAAGGAGTAAAAGCTACTTTAGTTCCTATAAAATTATTACGTACATATACAGTTCCTTCTCTATTAATTGCTGCAAAGAATCCAGGAAATCTTGCTTCTCCACTTTTAGTTTTTATTAATTTTATTTTAGATTCACTGTCTTTACCAGTATCTAAAATCTTTTTAACTACTACTCGAAGTTTATCCCAATCTGGGGCAGCTATTTGTTTTTTACCTTCATCAATTTCTTTACCTACTGTAGGTGCAAAAGCATCAATCATATGCTTAAATAGCAACATCATAGATTCTACATTTGAAGGTTGAGGTATTTTTTCTTCATTTCCATTTTTATTGGTAAATTTAGATTCTCCCCTATTAAAATCTTCTTCTCTTGGTTCAAATACAGTATTCTCAAAAGCACCGTCTTCATTAGAAAATTTAATTTTAAGTACTTTATAAACAGCAGAAGGATCTTTTACTCCTTGAATATCTTCTATTTCACAGCTATCTAATTTAACTGTATAAATAGCATTACCTTCTAAACGAGGTTTAACTGTACTCTGTGATGCTCCCGCTGTTGCGTCAAAACTAAAACCGCTCATATATTATTATTTTTTTAAAGTTTAAATGTCATTTCTTCTATGTTTTCTCCTTCATCATCTGACAAAAGATTAATATTATCTTCTTCTTTTTCTACAGAATCTACAATACTTTTATAAGTATCTATTTCAGAATTTTCTTGATTAGATACTAATTTAAAAATACCTTCTGGAAATGCTGTTGTAATATAAGGTTCTAATTTAAATTCTTCCCCATATTTAGCTAAAATTGCATTAGCATTGCCTCTATAAGATACTGTATTACTTTTAGTAACCTTGTTACCAGAACCCTCTTCATCAAAATTTAGATCTTTCCCAATAATTGGAAAGGGAACAGGTTCATTTTTTACTTTTTCATACTTAACTGCAACTCTATCTTGATATTCAGCTCCAAGATCTAAAGCAGCTTTATTATTAAGTACTAATTTATTAGATTCTAATGTAACGAATGCTTCATCTTCTATAACAACCTCTTTAGATTTTTTGCTTGTAGTAGTTTTCTTTTGTTCTACTCCATCTTGAAAAACTGCTAATTTAGAGGCTGTTTTCTTTTCATCATCAAATTCAAACGTAACTGAAAATTGTCTAATCATTATCCTTCATTATATTTATCAATTCCTTCAAATACTATCTTTAAATCATTATCAATATACAATTCATCAAAACATCCCATAGGAGTCTTTGCTGTACTAGTCCCATCTGATTGTGTGATAAATTTATATTCCATTACATCTTCTTCATTCTTCATTCTTGTTGTAAATAGGACATAAGTAAACAATCCTTCTACAGTAATCATATTATCAATCATTTTGCCCACAGTTTTAATCTTATAAGAAGGGTTTATAACGTCTCCCTCATTTTCACTGTGTGTTAAAATAAAGATTTTCAAATCATCTCTCATATTCATAGCCTCTTTTAGGACTGAATAAAAGTGAAAAGCAATCTGAGTAAATTTATCGTAGCCCTTTTCAAATGATCGATCCATTGCTTCAAAGGACATTAAATACTGACTATCATCTATCAATATATTCTTTATATTGGGCATTGTTTTGTCCACAATCTTAAGAATTTTACCAATTTGATCTACATTACTTGTATTATATAAATTTCCTTGAAATTCTTTAGTTTTTGGATCTTGTGTTACTTGTTTATAATTTTTTTTAAATCCTTTGAAAGGTAACGCTTTCCTTGCTACATTTATAATAAATGTTTCTTCTGGATTTAAATTTCTAGCTGCAGTTGATTTACCACTCATTTGTATTTACTCTAGGTTCTTTATCCTAGACTCTGCAATTTAATTATTTATATTTGCAGTTTAGACTATCTCATAATGTACTCATAATACATTCCGATATTTCATGGTGAGATCTGTTTACATACATACTCACTAGTCGTTAAACCTCTATAATACTTTTATTGTATTCTTATAGTTGGTAATTGATTACCTCAATACGAGGCGTTCCAATTTTAAATCGGTTTTAATCGGGCAATAAGTAAATCAATTTTTTAAACAGCTATTATTACTGGGAAAACAATTTGATAGAAAATTTAATCACCCGATTCTCCTACAATTGCTCCTAATTCTGCCAATGTAATAATTTTTATGTTGTTTTTAAATATTATCTATTTATAAATTATTCCTAATCAGATTTTATTTCTGACATTTATAATTTAAATATATTATCATTTATATCTTTTTCTTCGTTGTCATAATCTAAGTTTAAATAAGGTTCATAATCTCCTATTTCATTAGGTTTTGGCATATCTTTGAACATTCCAATTTCTCCATAAAATAATGTTCCTATATTGGAATCTGCCATACCGTATCTATTTTTAAGCACTTGAGTTAATCTGAACCTTTTCTTTAAAACATTTTGGATAGGATATCCTTCACATCTAGCAATTTTTTCTCTATGTGGATAATATAGAGCTATTACAACCTCAGAACCATCTGTAGTTCCTGAAGTATCTTTAAAATCATCTAATTGATAAAGTTCATAGCTATTTAATTTTCTATCCATGCTTTTAGAATTTCTATTCATTTGCTGAATAAAAATTCCCGTAATATCACATTTATTTCTAAAATAAATCATATAATCAACAACAGTATCTATTCGTTCTTTTTTAGAACCTTGTCCATTTATTAAGCCAACATGGTCTATCAGAACAATCTTATACAGTTTAGGATTCTTATCGAGAAATATTTCTCTATGTCCTCCTTGTTGTTGAAACTCACCAAAATTCTTTAGCCACTGTTTACAAGTAGCATAAATTGCATTTGGATTTAATGATTTATCATAGATAATTAATTTCTTTTCTATGCTTTTCATCCATGGAATAGAATCTTTTATTAGTTGATAATGTTTCTCTGATACAACTGTTTTTAAAGATAATATTTCTTCAAAAGTTACTACTTCTTTATATCTATCATATAAATACCTAGATAAAAGTTTCGCAAACATTACATCAGCAGACATTTCAAAACTATAATATAATATAGATACAGGAGTATTTCCTGCATTTTTAATAAGATTGTAAACAAAAATATCTAAAGCAAATGATGTTTTTCCCGCTGTATTACAAATGTATCGTTTCCATACATTCTCTTATGCTTTCACACAAGGCTAGACTATATCATCAGATTATTAAATCTGCCATCCGCTTCGGGCCTACTTAGGCTCTACTCCCATGCCAGGGATAGTCGTTGAACTTTCTCCATATTAAAACTTAGGAGCTTAGCTGCTGATTGCCACATAATATAATATTTTTAAACATTCACGTTAAGAATTTCTTCATTCGTTTTAGTTATTATATCTTCGCGGGTTTCCAGCAATTCAAATGATTTACTATCATCAAAATGATAGGGGCTTATATTTTAACCCGAAGTGTCAGCTCCAATTGTGTAAAGGTATTTTTTTTGGATTCCATAAATTATATTATCTAATTTATCCATTCCAGTACTTATACCTATATTTTCACCATTTTTTCCTCTATTGACATTATTAATTAAATTGTCTACACTCATTATAACAATTCAGTATTATTATAGCCATTAATATCACCACTATTTCTAATATACTCTATCTCATAGTACTTTTGACTAGCTAAAAACTCAATAATAGAATAATTAATTAAATTATGCTCCTTAGCATATTCTAAAGTTTCCATGACTCTATCATGTGTAATTTTAGCATTCTTTATAGATTTAGCATAAAAATTGCAAAAATCATCCATAGAGAATAAATTAGCCTTTGTGAAGTTCTTTATACTACATAATTTTCCATTAATATTTATAAATGGAGGATATGCTTCAAAAAATTCCCTTCCTAACTCATGTGAATCCCTTAAATATTTTTTAATAAAATTTTTATTGAATGGGATTTCTTTTACTTTTAAAGGTTCTCCTTGTTTAGGAATTTTAAAAGTAGTATTTATTATTTTCTTTTCCTTTAGGTTTATTAAAGTATCTTTTAAAATATCTTTTCCATCAGAAGTATTTGATATATAATTAAATAAATATTTTTCTGCGCCTGCTGTGGCTAAAAATAATAATCTAACCATAAATAATTCTGTTGGAGATAAACCACTAGAAATACAAATTTCAATCTCTTCCTCTAAAGAAAGTGCATTTGCCATTTATAAGTAAGTTTTATTACTTATATTCTTTTTTATTATCCTTTAGGGGATCCTTACTTGAATTTTTTAGTAATTTTGTTCATAAAATTATAATCTAAATAACAGAGGAGAAGCTTCTGCTTGTTGCTCTCTGGCATTAACATCTTTATAATCTAATATCTCTTCTAATTCTTTTTCGGTTACTTCTATATAAGATTTACCTTCATTAGAAGTATTAAACCAATGTTCTTCATTAGTATTAGCTAGCACTAAAGTAAATATCTCAGCTTCTTTACCTGGTTCATAACGTATTACTCTACCTCGTACCACTATAATTTTCATTACGATAACTTATATTATATAAATTATTGCGTGGTCTGGACTATATCTTCATCCTATTACTAGGAGTTCCTGCATTTAGTCTCTACGGCTGAATTTACAACTATCCTAATTAGGATGTTTGTGTAACCTATGCCTCGGTATTACTACTATCCATTAATTATGGACTTAAGATTTCTTACCAGCTTATTTCATATTATTAAGCTATGACCGATATTCAGGAATGTTTTTAATAGAAAATTACTTTTCTACTGGACAGTGTTTATCTATTTATCCGTTGAGTTTTTACTGTTTTAGAAGAATTATTTGATAAAACTATTGCTAGATTTAATCCTGCACAATCTAAACCTTCATTTAAAGCTTTAGAACTATGTAAAACACCAGTTTTAAGTATATCAAATTCAGATAATGTTAATCTATTCTTTTTCTTAGTTTTACCAGAGTGTACTACATAACCTCCTCCAATTTTTTCAGCTTGTTTAATAGTTGCTGAAAAAGTTATTGCTTTTTTATCTCTTCTAGCTGCTAATATCTTTCTTGTAATCTCTAATTTCTTAGGATGTTCAGTTACAAATTTCTTTCTGTCTTTTAAAGCTCTATTCCATGTATAAATTATAGCATCCATTTCTTTAGCAGAGATGTTCATAGTTTTAGCATAAGTACGTCTATATATTATATTTGTAAGACATTTCATAGCTAAATTGAAATCATTATTGAAAAATGAAAAGGAGTTATAAAATTGCTGGTTATAATAATTATAATCAGCTATATCTGGAGCTTGTATAGCTACTTTGTACTCTTTATATGGAGAAAGCCATTTATTTTCTATCGCCTCTTTTACTGTGATTGTATCACATACAGGACAATATTTTGCTAATAAATCATGTTTTCCATCTAATCTTTCAAAAGTAGCAGATAATCC
>JAQICV010000033.1 GCA_027858315.1 Candidatus Woesearchaeota archaeon | reverse complement strand
ATAAATTTTGTCTTATCAAAAGTTAGTGTTTTATGTTTTTCTATTTTAGTATCAACTATATATTCATTAGAGATTCCCTCTATTAACCCAAAAGCAAATACATATTCCCACCATTCAGAAACTTGAACTCCTGATTTATGGAAAATAGCTTCTTGGTTATCATAATTTTTAACAATATAAAAATCAGATTGATCATCTACTAAACCATCGGGATAAATGTAATCCCACCATTCTGAAACTTGTTTTCCAGTTTCATCAAAAATTGCTTTTTTATCATTTTCATTTAGAACAAGATAAAATTCTGACTCTCCATCAACTAAGCCGAAAAGTTCAATCTCATTCCACCACTCTGAAACCTGAACTCCTGATTTATGGAAAATTGCTTCTTTATCATCATCATTCCTAACAAGATAAAAATCAGATTCTCCTTTTACTAAACCAACAGACCATATACCTCTCCACCAATCTGAAATTTGTTTTCCAGTTTCATCAAAGATTGCTTCTTTACCTTTAGACTCTCTTATTTCATATTTCATTTTATCCTACTCACTATTTGCTGATAAATAATTCTGGCATTATCATAAAGTTCAATTTCTGAAAATAAACCTATCCATTCTTTCTGTTCAGGGAAGTCTATTAGGATTGATTGACCTATTACTTTAATGACTCCTATTGAATCTTCATTAATAGATCCCCAACCTGTAGTAGGTACAATCTCCCTTTTAACCTTTACTTTGTCTCCTACTTTAAAGCTCATTTACTTTCTCCTTATAAAAAGACTATAGTATAAAACTATAGTCTTTTCAAGTAATTATTCTTCTAATAATATTTTTTCTTCATTTTCTGCAATAGGAACATCATAATCATTCTCACTATCTTCATCAGACTTTACTTCTTCATCTTCCACAACACCAGTAGACAACATCTGTATGACTTTACTTTTAAGTTTTTCACGTACTGTATCATTTAACTTTAGGATATTAGATAAATTTTCTTTACCTTGTGCCCTCTCCCCATTGATAGAATACCATGAACCTGATTTTTCAATAAAACCAAAAGTAATTCCAAAATCAATATACTCTCCAAGTGTATCCACTCCGTTGTTATAGTAGATAGTAAGTTGACCTTTTCTTTTAGGTGGAGATATTTTAGATTTTTTAGAAGTAACCTGAGCTTTAACACCATAAGGTTCAGAGTCTTTACTATCTTCTAAAAAGTCTTTTCTTCTAGTATCAAGTCTTAGACAAGCATAGAAGGGTAAAGCATTTCCCCCTGGAGTTGTTTCAGGATTCCCAAACATTACACCAATCTTCATTCTAATCTGATTAATAAAAATTACAGTAGTACCATTCTTTGATAGTATAGAAGCTAACTTTCTTAATCCCTTACCCATAACACGAGCTTGGCTTCCCATTTGTTGATCACTATAACCAGCCGACATTTCAGCGTCAGGAGTCATTGTTGCTACTGAATCAAATACTATTAGACCAACACCAGCCTTTGTTATCTCTTCTGCAATAGTAAACGCTTTTTCTGCTGAATCAGGTTGAAATAGTTTAAACTTCTTTTCAGAAGTATCAAGACCTATTTTTTCTGCAAAATCATATTGAAAGGAAAACTCCATATCAATATAACCTACAAACTCACCTACAGCTTGAAAGTCTTTTCCTATATGTTGTGCTATTAATGATTTCCCTGAAGATTCAGGTCCATAAATCTCAATAATTTTTCCTCTAGGATACCCTCCTCCTGTGATATGCTGTAGTAATGGTGAAGAAGAAGGAACTCTTTGAATATTTTCAAATTCTTCTTTATCTATCACCATTCCTTTACCGAACTCTTTTTCAATTCCTTTAAACGCCTTATCTAGCTTACTGAAATCTACTGCCATTAAATACCCTCCATCTAAGTTTTTTACTTAGAAATATAACTGATAAATTCTATTCTGTCCCATATTAGATACTTATCCTCAATCCCTCTTTAAGAGATTCTAAAAAATCCATAATATCGTCTTCACTTGCAAAACCAAATCCTTCCATAAGAAACTCTCCATTTTCTTTCAAAAGTTCATAGTTCCACACCTTTTCTTCTTCATCAAAAATAATCTTTAACATAATAATTACCTCTCTATTTTTTCTTTTATCATCTTAACTACATACATAGTTAAATCTATAACCTCATCAAAACTGATAGCTGTTCTACACATAAAATCAATATTATAAGTAGGCATCCTTCTTCCACCAGCTATATTATAAATAGTATGTTCTTTAAATCTACTCCATTTATTATAGGAACTAGAAAATCGTCTACCATTCATCCACTTATATCCTTGTCTACCAGCATAATCTAATAATATATTAGCTTTCCATTCTGTATCACAATGTATCCCCACATCTCTACTAAAAATAATAGGATCAAACATATAATTTCTCCTTAATCATATTATATATTACTTTTGTTTTATCTAAAATAGCGTTTTCATAAGATATAATATTTTCAAAAGGAAGTATATCTCTTCTATCACCAAACATTCCTAGATATATAGAGTAACAAGTATTACTCTTATATTTATCCCACTGTGAATTATTTATATAGCTTACTCCAGCACACCATGTTTGTCCTTTACTATCAGCCCATTCTAAAAGTTTTTTAGCTTTCGCTTCTGTATTGCAATGGACTGAAATAATATAGTCTGTTAGAAGTTCTTCTTTAAACTGAACCATCATATCTCCTTTATGGATAATCTTTTTTTATTGAGTCAATATTACTATTAACTACCTCATTAAAGGCTTTATCTATTTCTTCATATCCAATCTCATAGTGTGATCCTCTCCAAAGACCATCAATGTACTCTTTATCAAGGTTCTTACATCCACAAGCATTTTCATGACCTGAAGTATAATTAAGATCTAGTAAATTAAAACCTTTACTTCTCAGGGATAATTTAGGAAGATGTTTATCCCATTCATTAATAATAATTATATATGATAACTCTCTTTTTGCCAATAGTATTTTATGAGCAATGATAGAAATCTTTTTCTTAGCTTTAGTAATTCCAAATTTATATCCTTTACAATCAGTTCTAACTAGCATACTATCCATTGCTTTCTGAGCAAGTTTCTTTTCTTGTTGTCTAGTTTCTTTAATTCCAATTTGTTCAAGTCTAGTGAATCTAAAATGGTCTTTAAAAGTAAATAGTCTCTTAATCATTTTTTCAATGAAAGGAAAATATTTATAATATCCATCCATTCTAAAATCAAGATTCTTCCAGAAGACTCTATTAAGATCAGAAGCTTTTTCAAAAAGAGGATCATTTTCTTTCCATAGGTCATAGGTACTAACTAGAATAACAAATTCTTTAATAGCTTTAGGTAGTCTTTTATTCTGTTTAAGATAATCAAATAGAATTTCTGTTCCTGATTTTTCATTATTAAAATGATATTCAAGATTATCATTATCTTTATCAGCTTCCGTTAATACATCAAACTGAGCAATATGATGATCAAAGATTTTACATTTAATATTATTTTTCTTAATAATCTGTAGACTCTTTACATCAGGGGAAAAATCAGCATACCATATTTCTTTATATTCCCCTATTTTATCATAGTCAAATCCACCATCTTCATAATCAGAGTAATTAGTAATAGAAACTCTATCATAAGGAATATCTAAATATTCTAGTACTATCAAACATCCTGCCATATCCAAGTCAGAATGAGTAATAATAAATCTATCTTTTTGTTCTTCGCTATGTTGCACTCTTTACTCTCCTAGATACTTTCCTACTTACTTTACTAGGTGTATCTTCTTTTAGTTTAAATTTAGTATCATTATAGTACTCAGTAAGGAAGTGATAGAAAATATTAGGATTAAAATAATTTCCATGGTTATTATTATTAATGTTAATATACATATCGACAATATTTTCAAAATTACCAGTATGTAATATTAACTTAGCCCTTTTCTCTTTCCAATCCACATCATAACCTATTGTTTGTGCAATCTGAATATTGTTAATGATCTTCCATGAATAGTTAAAAAAGGATAATAGATCAGAAAACTCACTAATTTGTTTAAATATTTTTTTATCTTTATTTGCCATTAGTACAATAGTCTCATACATGGTTTTTTCATCCATATAACCTAGTTCTTCAATAGCTATTTTAGCTGTATAAATCTCAGAAAATATACATCGTTCAAAATCTTCTATAGCTTTTCTAAGAGAACCGCTAGCATTATCTATAATAACTGGTATAACTTCCTCAATAAAGGTAACAGGAAATTTTTCATCAGGGTCATACTCTTCTAATAAGCTGAAGATATAATCTGAGACTTCACTATCCTTTAACTTCTTAAATATATAAACTTGACACCTATCTTTAACTGAAGTGTCAAACTTCTTTTCATCCATGGTTAAAAGAATAAAGTGAACATTCTTTCTAGGCTTTTCCAACAATTTAAGTAAAGCCCCTTTAGCACCTTCTGATTTAATTTCTTGTGCTTCTTCTATAATGATAATATTCTTCTCATTAGGATATAATGAAGAATTATTAGCTACATCTTCTAGTTTAGTAATACCTTCTTTATTAAGCTTTGCACCATCATAAAGGTGAATACTTCTACTAAAAGACTCTGTAGCCACAGACTTACATGAAGCACATTCTCCACAAGGTTCTTTATTACCATTTTCTTCTATAGGATTAGAACAGTTAATCAATGAAGCTACAATAAAGCCCATTGTAGTTTTACCTGTTCCTGTAGAACCTTGAAACATCATAGCCTGTGGAAAGTTATTTTCATTTGACCTCTTATACATTTCATTTATAGTTCTTTGTTGTCCTACAATTTCTGAAAACTTCCTTGGTCTTCTACTAATCGATAATTGATTTGTCATTCTCTCTCCTTAAATCTTCTTTTAATCTTGCTCTTACTTGTTTATTAGCTATTCTTTTATAAGTCTTTCGATGTTTTCCCATAGTCCAGTTACAACAATCACATTTAGGGCGTGCCATCCAACCCATAACCTTAAACCAATTTCTTCTAAACTCATCTTTCATATTATCACCTATTTATTTTATATACACTAGCTGAAGGACATTTAGTTCTACTCCTTGATTGTCTATTACCAAATTTTACGAAAGTATAGACATTAGCATAACTAAAGGTAGTATCATAGTGTGCTTTAAATTCATCAATAACTCCATGCTTCAATTTCTTACTTAAATGATCTATATATAAAACTTTGTCACCTATTGATAACATCTTACCATCAATATCATATTGTGGTTTTTTAAGAGCTTCTTCCTTTACTGCTTTAGCAGAAGTAAAGCACCATTTTGTGTTTCCTCTATAATTTCTTAACCACGATACGTTATCATAGGCTATATCACCTTTAGGCTTATTATATCTATCATCCCATCTATATTCCCCTGAATATAGAACTTCAGGGTAATAAGGTGTATATGTAGATTTAGAATTATATGGTGAAATATTATTATCTTTTAGTTTTGGAGGTTCTTTAGAAACCAATTTAGCAATACTTCCCTTCCTCTGTCCAAATAAAAACTCTACATAAACAAATCCACCATTTTTATTATATTCATCTAAAAGTTGATCAAATATTCTTTGTAGCTCATCTTTAGGCTCATAATCTAAATCACTTATTCGTATCATATTAGACTCTTTAGTTTCTGCTTTCTTAGTCTTATTTCTTTCTTCTTGTTTTTTCTTTTTAGCTTTCTCTTCTTCTATTATCACTAATCCCTGAAGTCTAAGATCATTACAGTGTTTACAATCCGCTTTCAGCATCCAATTCATATCTTTAAACAAAGTGTTATCTTTCATATCATCCTCCTTTAGCACTCCGTACTAATATTATTATATCCACAACAAGTTTCAATTAATCCTACCGATGCAAAAGCTGAAGCGTTAATTTCTGTAGGATATCTTTCTGTTTCTTCTTCTAATATTACAGTATAGATTTCTTCTCTCCCATCAGGAAGCATTATATATCCTAAGTTAATTTCTAAATCTTTCATATTATCCTCCTAAAGTGAATATTGATTATTATCTCTGATATATTTCCTATGTAGGAACTTTCCATAAGACTCTACTTCATTAGTAAGCTTATAGTAAATCTCTTCTAAAGTCAAGTTATTTGGGTCTTTTCCTTCACCTGAGTCTATAATACTGAAGTCTCTTTCATAGTCATGTTCTAATTGATCCAGTATTTTTAATCCAGCTTCATCATCATCTAGAAAAGCTATTAATTCTGGAATATATTTATTTAGTTCTTCTAATTGATTTCTTCCTAATTGATTTCCTAAACAAGCTATAACATTTCTATCAATATTCCATACCTTAAAAAAGTCTTTAATTCCTTCTACCATTATAACAGGTTTTGTAGGATCAATATTTTCCAGATTAAAAAGAAGATCAGATAGACCACCTTTTACATAGATTACTTTTGGTTTAATGTCTAGTTCTAAGGCTCTACCTTCTATATTAACTAGTTTACCATTTTTATATATAGGTATCAGTAGCCTTTTATAGAAAGCTGTAGCCTTTTGACCATCTTTATGCTTATCTTCTGCTATGAACCTACTGAAGCCTGTATAGGACAAATTATATTTATCTATAAACTCCTGAGAGTACACACCTATACTATGTAAGAAAGGCATTATTTGTTCATCTATATCTTTGATATCTCCCTCGGTATGAAGGATAGTAGGTCTTTTCTTTCTTCTTTTTTTTATAGAGTTCCTATGTTGTTTATCTGAAGATAAGTCTAGGAAGCTTTTTTTATTAAGAGGTTTTCCTGTTACATGATAATAAAGTTTACTAAATGTACCAGAGAATTCACAAGAGAAACAGTTAAATATTCCTGTTTCTTTATCAACTCTCATAGAAGGATGATTATCAGAATGTGTACCACTTATACAAGGTATAACATAATCATCAGCTACTTCTTTATATGAAATTCCTATTTCATTTAGTTTAAATCCATAATCCAATGTATTCTCCTTAAAGTGTTTTATCCCATATTTGCTCGTATATTAAAATTAAATCATCTCTGAAATTATTATTTCTAGCATATAGTCTATCAAGATTATTAGATTTAATCAACTCTTGAACATCACCAAAGTCTTTAAACCTATTTCCATACTCTCCAGCACTTAGCTTAACTTGTACTAAATCTTCTAAATCTATAAAAGGTATACTATTATGAAATATAGTTATTTCATTAGGTTCAAGATAGTCAATCCCTCTATTACTTCCTGCTTTTTCTCCTGAATAAACTACATCAATTTGTGCTTTAGGATCATGGAAATTAAATGACCTACCATTACCTGTTCTATCCCTAATAAACCCTATAGGTAGATTTTTCATTTTATCTCTATCTTTATCAGAAACAAGAATATCAATATCTTCTGTAGTTCTAGGATTATTTGAATATATATTATTAGCTACTCCACCAATAATTGTAAAATTAATATCATTATCATGAAGTAATGAAGATATACGATATAAAGCACTTTCTATATCCTGAAGATAAGACTCCATAAATTTAGATACTATTTTCAATTTAGTTCCTTTCTGGAATATCTTACCTTCTATATAATAATTTTTACTTAATTTCATATATTCTTACTCCTTCAAAAATACCTAACACTACCCTTAATATAGAGATAATGTTAGGTATTTAATTATTTAATTAGTTCTATAAATATAGAAATCAATACTATCATAAGTATGTTTAATCTATTCTCCATCATAACCACTTAAAGAAGATCCTCTACCATCTTGGTTTTTTACTTCTTCATAAACCATGTCTAGGTCTATAGCGTTTGGATTATTATCAATAAAATTGCGAAGACTATCAGCACCCATTTGAGCCTCATACTCACCAACAAAATCATCAGAGATTTCATCTACAAGTTTTTCAATAAAATAATCTATATTTGAATCTATTTCATCTACAATATCTTTTATTGCAGTATTAATAGCCTCACGTACTTCATCTAATATATCAGCACCTTCAGTACCACTCCAATCAGCATGACCTACACGATAGGGAATAGGATCTTCTTCTTTTAGATAATCACTGTAAGCATTATATTCATCTTCAAACTCTTCAGGTACTTCCATTACTTCATCAAGATATTCATCAAAGTTACCTTCATCTTCATACCATTCTTCTATCTCTTCATAAATTTCTTCTGCTTCTTCTTTATTATAGATAGAATTAGTAGCTACAGGGGCAGAAACATTAAACTGTATTTCAATCTCTGACATAATATCATGTTCTACCATTTCTTCATGAAGTCTATTAACATATTTTGCTTCATCAGAAGAAAATTCTTCTCTGATATCTTCTGCATAATATTTATATGACTCTTCAAAAAAATCTCTAAAATAATCTTCATCAACCGCATTTCTAATAATCCAATCTTTAAAATTAGGAGTATCATCTTTCATATCAGTCTCCTTTTTGTTGGTCGTATCTTTATTATCGGATATTTTAGGAGTTTTGTCAACTTCTTTTTCCATTAGATCATTATCTAAAGAATCATAAGCATTTTTAATATCATCATTCACAATAATAGAAATTTCTATATTGCTTTCATATTCAGAAGCTATTTTCTCATATAGATTACTATTAAAATAGCGATCATATTGTTCTAAATTACTTTCTTCTATAATATCATCAATTACATCTAATATAGGTTTAGTATCAATTTGTACTGACCATTCATATTCACTATCTAATTTACAGTGTATAAAATCTCCAATATCTAAAACAAATCTAGAAAAACCTCTACCATACATTTCATCTACATAAAAATCTATAGATAAATCTACATTAGTTTGTTCAATAGCTCTTTCTAATTTTTCTTGATCTTTATCTAAGAACTCTACGTCTATTGTATCAGAAATATATTCAACAATATCTTCTACCCTATAAAACTGTCTTATGTCTACATTTACTTTAGTCTTAGTAGAAATTTCTTTTCTACTCATATAAGATTCCATAGATAGATCAAGATCAACAATATCTTGTATTACTGATTTTGATTCTAATTCATTATAAGATAAACTTCTAGAAATAGAAAGTCCATCACTAGAAAATTGAACTCCTGCACCCCCACCCTCTTTTATTTTATTAGCCTTGTCAATTTCTTTTTCCACAATCTTTAATTCAGAACCTTTAGGGATAATTTGACCTTCTACAAAATAGTCTTTACTTAATTTCATAATATATACCTCTTATTATAGTATTTACATAATCTATATCAGAATAGTTAAAAGATTATTAGAAGGTTTATTTATACTCTTTAAGCAAATCCCTATAAAATGTTTTTCCACATTCATAACATTCTTGATTCCAATTTAATTCACCATCTTCATTTGGTATACATTCTTCTGAATCATAAAAAACTTCTCCACAATAAGGACAAATTAAATCATCGGATATGTGTATATTACCATAATCATCTTTATACATTTCTTTCTCCTTTTACCTAAAACAGGGACTACCCTAGGATAGTCCCTTACATTAATAATTAATCACCATCTAGTCCGAAAAAATGTTCCCATCCTTCAGAACCAAAATAATCATCTTGATCTAATTCATTAAGTACATCAACAATCTGAATTAAAGTATCTTTAATAGCCTGTTCATTCATTTTATTAATATCTACCATACTAATCATCAAACTCCACACCACAATAAGGACATGATGTAACATTCTCAGAAGCGTACTTACCACATTCAGGACAATCTAGTGTAGTTTCTCCTTCAATAAAAGTAAATTCATCAGTAGCCATATCAAAGCCATTGATTAAATCTTTTTCTTCATCAGGAAGTTTTTCATAATACCCTAAATATTTTTCAGGGATCATATCTTCACTAAATTCTTCTTCCATTTCTTCTTCAGGTTCAACTTTAGCCTTTCTAGTTCTGGAAACTTTTTCTTCCTGAACTGGAGTTTCTTCAGGTTTACTAACTGATTCTTCTACAGGATTTTCTTTTTTAGAAGGAAGAGAAGGTTTTCTCTTTTCTTGTTCTTCCCTCATAGCTTTGAACTCAGCCTTTTCCTGTGCTACCTGTTCTTCAAACATTTCAGTAAAATTCTCACCATAATTCTTATCAACTTTTGCAATAAACTTTTTGAGTCTATTATAAATCTTGATAGTAGAAGTTACTTTGTATCTAGGATCAGTTCTAAAATCAACACCGTCCCAAGATTTCTCTTCATCAGTAAGTTCCTTATTAGATACATAAGACATATAGTCAAAATCATCTTCCTCAGAATATTTTTCCATTTTGTTTGCTTCAAACTCAGGAAGAAAAATCTTATACCAATTTCCGTCTTTCCCTACAGTACCCTTAGTTAGTCTTCTGATTGCGATATCAGTATCACAGCAATAGACCATATTATCCTCACATTGAGTAAGAATATTTTCATAGATACCATTCTTTGAAATACCATAAGAAGTATAGTAAAATCCCTTGTCACTTCTTTGAGCATCTTTTGTAGCAACCTTCAGTTTCTTATTTTCTTTATGCCATTCATAATCTAAACGATCAATGACATTCATAAGAGCAAGTTCACTAGGTCTCCAGCCAGAAGCATAGGGACTCTCACTACCACAGCTAAGAATTTCATTCAGAAGATCACAGCCTTTTTTATCATAGGTCTTTGACTTACTTTCTGAATCCCATACACCTGAAGTCATAAAATAATATAACTTATTCATAGGCCAGTCCCTATCATAAGACCATACTACATTAAAGAACTTCTGATCATCACCTCTCAGCATAGAATGTTTAATTTTTGTTGCATCAAACCCTGTCTGTGCTAGGGACATTTGATTAGAAATAATTCTAAACACTTCAAACTTGTCTTTTCTAAGTGGTAGATATTCAATTTTCTCCAAATCTGGCATATCGAAATTACTATTTTCGGTTGCCTTTGCCTGTTCCCTTGCCTTCTTTGCCTTTTCGTATCTTTCTCTTCTTGATTCACTCATTTAAAGATACCTCCATAAATATAATTTTTTTGCACTTAATATGTGCTTGTAACCTAAGTTAAACTATTTATCAATAGTTGTTAATCTAATTTATCTATATTTCCTGTTAATATTGCTAATATATCTTCTCTACTTATAGAAGCTTTATCTTTAAAAATCATATTTAAATTTAGTCTTTCTCTAATAATCTTATCTAAAGACACTTCAAAAGTTCTATCAAACTGTAATACATATTCATAAATCTCTTTCCATGGTCCATTAGGTCTATCATTTCTACCAATAGCTTGATCATATTCCTCAAAAGAGAAACTTCTATTCCAGAATATTGATACACCAGCACCTTTAATATTTTGTCCTACACCTATTGTTGGTGGATTTGCTATAAGCATTTTACAATCTTTATCAGTTTCAAATTGAGAAACTAGTCTATCCCTATATCTATCTCTATCTTTTTCTCCTTTTGGAGTAGAAGAACCATGAATATAAATTGGATTATATTTCTTATAGTACTCTGCTAGTCTTTCTATTGTATCAGGATTTGAACACCATATCAAGAACTTTTGTCCTTTTTGTTCTTCTAAGTGATCATCTATGATAGCATCACAATATTCAAGTTTCTGATTATTTTTAAAATTCCATTTATGTAAAATATCATAAGCCTTAGAATCTTCACCTATTTTCTTTTTGAGTAGAATAGGATCAGATAAACATTGCATCACATAAGGGAATATATTTTGAATTAGTTGGCTAGGTATAGTCATTAATTCACCATCTATTTCTAATTCTTCTGCTATTTTATATAGTGCTTCTTTAGTAACCGCCTTATATAAATCTAAATGCTGACCCATAAGTTCAATATAAATATTCTTTTTATTATAATTTGGTAGTAAATGACTAATAACATCTCTCTTAGCTATATATGATATATAGGGAGAGAAAACCTTTCTATAATAATCAATTCTATCTTCTTTAAATCCATTAACACCATAGGCACTAAACTTAGTTCCAAGTTCACATATATCTGATTCAAAATCAGAATAACTTAAATTATTAATTAGATTTTTATCTATAAAAGATATTGGAGCATAAATATCTAAGAAATTCTTAGGTGTAAGAGTAGCAGAAGCTAAAACTTTATGGTTATATTTATCTTTTGATACCAGCATCCACTTAGTTCTTTTAGCTTTAGGATTTTTTATCTTATGAACTTCATCTAATATTACACTACACTTACCATCAGACCATTCCTCTATAGGGAGATATGATTCTTTTGGTTTAACCAATAGCTTCTTTCTAACTTTCTGGCAATAATATTCTGATATAATCCTGTATGTATTATAGGTCATGATTAACACTTTTTTATCAGGGTCAAACGGTTCTTTATTCTTAGAAGTAACAATTTCAATTTCTTCATCTTTAAAATAACCAAACATCATTAATTCTCTTTTCCAGTTATAGAGTACAGCACCGATAGCTACTACAATAAGTTTATTAGAAAATTCTCTACCAAAAAGGTGATTATTAATACTAACTCCTACCATGCTTTTGCCTGTTCCCGTGCCCCAATTTAATATTATACCATTATTCTTTAAACCAAACTTAATTCCGTCCTTCTGGTATTCACCTAAAGGTGGAAGTTTCATATAGTTTTTATAGAATCTAATTCCAGTATGTTTAATAGTTGGTGGAGGTAATGCCTCTAGCTCTAATGACTGATAATCTTCATCAGATATATCCACAATATCATATTCTTCTAGTTCTGGTATTGAGGTAAGAATTTTTAATGGTTTCGCTGTCCATGTAGAAGTTTTAGGTTCATAAGTAAACTTATTCTTTTTCAAATAAGATATTACTGTATCAAACATAACACCCGATACAGCAATAATAGACTTCTTAGGATAATATACTATTTTAATCATTATTACTTGGTAACTCCGCTCTATTTCTTTTTACTTTTCTACCAGCATCACTTTGAACATATAAAGCCCTTATTTCTGTGGTCATATTCTTTGATAGCTGGATTAGAATTTGATCTTCTTTTCTCCAATTATCAATGAGTCTTAGAATAAATCTAACTTTAGATTCTGATTCATCTAGTTTATCTTGCCATTCAAAATATTCTCTTTTATTATTATGTCTAGTTTGTGATTCAATCTCAGCTTTAGAAGCAAACTTAGATTTCACTCTATCCCCATTCAGAGAATCTCTAGCTTCCAGAAACTTTTCATCCCACCATGCCTGATATTTTCTATTCAAGACTTTATTTATAGTCTTTACTCTCTGATATTCAGCAGTAAGCCCTAGAGAAACCTCTTCATATTCTGCTAGGGCTTTATTGACTTTGTATGGTAGAATATGTCCATCTTGAATTAGTCTTGAAGTTTCTTTTAATCTTCTAATTTGCTGTTCTACATATTCTATATAATTCAAAATATACTCCTAGTTGCCTAATCTTCTGGCAAGCTTATGACCTACAGCACCTTTACCTACACTAGCATCGATACTAAATAATTTCCTAACCCATTTTTTAGTAGTAGGATTATATTTCCTCTTAGTCCATGTTCTTTTACCAGTAGACCCACCAAACGCACCTTTTGTTGTTTTCATTAAACTTCCTCCATTTTCCTAGATAGTTAAGCTTACATCATACATCAGAAATAGTCAAGATAAAAAAAAGACCAGTATTAAATACTGATCTTTTATATTATATTATATTATTAAATAATTATAGTTATTAAACCTTTGTAACCTTAACTGCTTTCACCATCTTATCACCTTCAATACCAAAATTAAAGTATTTACCTAAATAATAGTCTTCAGCACCGTTTAAGTCAGTGTTAATTCCAGTAACTAAGTAATTTCCATCTTCAAACTCTACTTTTACAGTAATCGTTTCTTCTATTTTTCCTTTAGTTTCTTTATCTTCAAACTTAGAATCTTTTGATTCAAATAGTTCATGATCTACTTCTTTAATATAAGGTTTTAATTCATTTTTAACTTTAATATAGTCTTTAGAATTTAAACCTATAATAATATAATCATAATATTCCTGTTCATCATAATCATCCCATGATAGATATTGATCTAAAATAGCTTTTGCTTTATCAATATTAGATTTATCTATATAAACTCCTACTGACCAGCTTTCTTTAATTTCTTTATTCTCTTGAATAACTTCCACTTCAGTTCCAGCCTTTATAATCTGTCCTTCTATAAAATAATCCTTACTTAATTTCATAATATTTACCTCTATTTATGTTTAGTTTCTATTAAAATAGTTATAGTCTTTTAAATAGATTATCCTAATATTCTTGTTTTGTATACACCTTCAGAGATTTCTATTAGTTTAACACCTTTCTTTTTAGCAATAGCTTCTTTTTCTTTTTGAAACTCTTCCTGAGTTAATTCTTTTTCATTCAGTTTTATCTTTTCCATTTGTATCCCCCAACTTATACTCTAAGTCTTTTTCTATAACTAGATAGTTAATCTTCTGATTGCTGATATATCTCCATCTACCCTCTGAGCCTACTACTTTAAATACAGTTTGTCTTATACCTATTTTCTGTATGATAAGTTTTTCATTATCAATATAAACTACATCACCTTCATTAAATGATCGATTTAAGTAGAATATAAGCCCCAAAATTCCGTTAGAGAATGTATCTTTAATAATAAGACCTATCAAGACTAATAACCAACCTACGAATAGCTTCCCAATAGAAATTTCTAATAATGATTGTAATTCATCTATATTCATTTATATCACCTCTCCTAAAGCATTGATTTTATTTATTTCTTTTATTAAAATATCTTCTATATTATCTTTTTCCCAGTAAGGAATCTCTAATAATCTACTAAAGAATAATCAAACTTATCTTTATTATGAAGTTTTACCCATTTATTATCTTTATCCATTATATCAGTCCTCTATCTTTAAGTTTTTTATTAAGCTTCTGTGCCATTTGCTGACTAAAGAATTTTATAGAGTTTAATAATGAAGCTAAGTGTTTATCTAAAAATGCTTGACCATCCCCATGAACTTTATCCCATCTCTTAGGCTTCCTAGTTTCAGGAACAATAGAACCATCTAACTGACTTAACCAATAATTGAATCCTTGATATTGAAAACTAACCGCTGAACTCCATAGTTTTACTTTTTCACTAGAGTCTAAAATATCTACCATATCTTTCTTAGAAATCTTTTCTCCATCAAAGACAGATAACCAACCCTCTTTCCCTAGAATATCTCCAAACTCAATCCATAATTCATAAGTTTTAGAACTATTATTTTTTATCTTTTTATTATCAGGATTTACATCTTGTTTACCACCAGCATAATCTCTATAACTGGAATTACCTACAATAGAGTTTTTATCTGGATCAATAGGGTTTTTACCATTTAACTCTGTAGCCTCTGACAAGAACTGAAATCTAATTGTGTTCTTATTTACATCAATTACACAATCAATTAGTTTCATAGATTTTACAGCATTACCTTGTGTTCTATTTCTATCTTTAAGCCATGCCTTAGTAAAGTCGGATATGGTATTTTTACCAGCTAAGTCCTGTATAGTTAATTCCTGAAGATTACCTTTCCAATATAAACCTCTAGTACCATCATCATTAATAGACTCTGATTCTACAAGAGTTTTATCATTCCATCTATGACCTGATAAATCTAACACCATAAAATATGCATTACTTGTATTTCCACCAAAACTACTTATATCAATAGGATAAGACATTTCTAGTCTTTTATTAGAATGATATAGAGCCGATACACCAGATTTATTTATTAGTGATCGAAGAATAGGTAATCTTTTATTATAAGAGTAGATAAATACATAATAGATTTTAGGATTAGTTCTATATAAATAAGAAATTCCTACATTAGGAAAATCCTGAAGATTGAGTTCTTTTTTTAATTCACTTCCAATATTATTAGCCAAAATAAATAACCTCTCTATATCCTTTAGTCTAAATAGTTAAAAGATATACGAGAGGTTAAAATGAAAAAAGAACTATTTATATAGTTAAAAGCTAACTAATAGGTTTAAGTTAAAAGTTTTATGCTTTTTTTAAATAAGATTTATATCCATGAGAATTAGTAAACTCCATACCATCTAAATCATTAGTAGTATAACCTTTAAATGTATCAGGTTTACCCTGAGTAACAGGTATCCATTTATATAAAACTTGATCTATATCCTCACCTTTTTTATTAGAACCATACCCCCTAAGTTCCCCAACGTGTTTAGCCTTTTGATCTACATATACATGAGTAGCATCCCCAAAAGGTCTAATCAACATTTCAACTCCAATATCAGGATCTACTAACATAAGCTGATCAGAAGAAGATTCTTTTAATTCTTTAATTTTCAATTCCGTACCAGCCTTAATAATCTGACCTTCTATAAAATAATCTTTTGTTAACTTCATAATATTTACCTCTTTTTATATTTATATACCCTATCTATCAAAACTAGTTTTTTTGCTTAAACAAAATCATTATAATAGAAGTTAATACCATCATACTGATTAGCTGTTCTAGTGAAATCATTAACAATACCTTCAATTTTCATTGTTATATTACTTACTTCACTTTCTATCATTCTAATATCGGAGTTGTTTAAAGAAATATCTGTTAAAGGAATATTATTATTATCTTTTTTTCCAATACTAATGTAGATATCTAAAAATCCTTCCCTAAACCAATATTCAAAACCACTAACATCATAAGTACCATATAAGTCTAATTTTATACCTGAGTCGATAAAAAAAGATTTATATAAGTGGTCAATATTCTTAGTCATTGCATCATAAGCTTTTTCAATTTTTAATAGATCATTAGAATCTATATCATCTTCAGTAGACATATTAAGCATTAAACGATCTTCAAAATCGATATAATCTTTTTCTACTTCCGAAACATATAAATCTGCTAATTTTCTACCTTGTAAATCTTTTCCAGATATATTAGTTTCTTCTTTAATTTTCAATTCCGTACCAGCCTTAATAATCTGTCCCTCAATAAAATAATCTTTTGTTAACTTCATAATATTTACCTCACTATGTTTATATTTATATTTATATAGTTAAAATTATCTACATAGGTTTAATCAAATTTTACAAATAGAAGTCTACTTACATACGCTGTAATATTATTTCCATTTTCATCTTCCAGAATAGCCATACCCTGTCTATTGAATCCAGTAAGGATATAAGTATCTTGATTATATCTCTCTTGAAACTTATCCCGAATTTTAACAATCATTTTTTCATAGTGATTATCTATATCTGTAAGATAGGTTTCCTTTATATAGGAACTACTCTCTTCATAGAGTCTTCCATCTTTGGGATTAACGATAATAATCATAGTTATATTATCTTTCTTAATAAACTTTCCTACTACCCACATTATACTCTCTTCACTAAAGGGTGTACCCTCTAAATTACATTGACAAATTGGTATTTTCATCTTTTTTCTCCTTAATTAATTTATATATAAACTTTGTTCTGTCAAAAGTTAGTGTTTTATATACATAATCTTCTTCTGAACAAACTCTGTATTCACTGGAAGTTCCATTAACTAATCCATTAAAAAGGAGAATTTCATTCCACCACTCTGAAATTTGAATTCCTGATTTATGAAAAATTGCTTCTTTATGATCATCATTTAGAACAATATAAAAATCAGATTCTCCTTCTACTAAACCATCGGGATATATGTAGTTCCACCATTCAGAAACTTGAACTCCTGATTTATGGAAAATAGCTTCTTTATCCTTATCATTTTCCACACGATAAAAATCTGAGTTTCCCTTAACTAAACCATTAGGCCAAATATATTTCCACCATTCTGAAAGCTGTTTTCCAGTTTCATCAAAAATTGCTTTTTTATCATTTTCATCTCTTATTTTATATTTCATTATTACATTCCTAACTTAGTTCTAGCTGATATAATTTGAAGAATCTGTTTTTTAGTAAAATTAGCTTTTGAACCACCTCTACCTGTATGTATAAGATGTGTACTTTCATATTTCCATTCTTGTAGAAGTGATTTATAGTATTTACAGTCTTTATGAGATAAACCTGTTAATTCTGAAATCTTTTTATCAGAGTTCAGTCTTACTCCATTAATATCCATTAGTGCTTTTACATAAAGGGATAAAGGTTTTCTTTCTTCTGTTATATTAACTTCTAATTCTGCTTCTTCAGAAGTTACTACAAGAGATAGTTCTAAAAGGAATATAAGTAGTAGCATAAGATAATACATTACATCACTTCCATCCCAACCATTGTTTAGTTTCTCAGCCATTAAAGAAAAACTATCTACAGGAATGATTTCTACTTCTTCTATTTCATTCTGCTGTTGTATAACCAGTTCCTCTCTTTTATTGAAGAGTTCTGTTTTAGAACTTCTAAGGTCTTGTATTGTATTTTGAATTTGTTCTCTTGCTGTACGGTAGATAGCTGGATCAATATTTCTCATATCTTCTTGATTAGACCTAATATCATTATTAATAGATTCAATATCTTTATCAATATCTTCAATCTGATTAGAGAAACTATCCATGGTACTATTATTAACTTCAGAAACAAAAGATTTATTGCTGATAGTTAATAGGGTAAAGTTCAGGGAGGCTACACCTGATACAAAGGCAAATCCTAAATAGGTAAGAATAAAGATTGCTACAATAGGTAAAAATCTTAATTTCCATTCTTTGAATCTTTTCTTTATTTCCATTAAGAGTTGTACTTTTAATAACTCAATAGCATTAGCAAAAAAGCCTAATATTGTCTGAGCAATAATACCATCACCAATCTGAATTAACATCATAATTGTTAATGCATCACTTATTAGGAATAAGGAATGATGAATAAACTTTCTTTTGAATTTAGAATATTTCTCTTTTTTGTTGTCTTTCATTTTATTTCTCCTTTCAATTTAAAAACCTACCTGAAGTATATTACAGGTAGGCTATATTGTCAATAACTTTTTTTATTATTTTTTATTATCTAATTTCTATTCCATCTATGTCTTCAAGAACAGAGTATATAGCTCTTTCTATAATATTAGATTGTGCCCCCATTAACATACGAAAGAATCCTTCTTTATTATAACCATATTTTTCAAGATAGTCTTCTACATCATAAACAGCATTATCATCATCTTGTAGCCATTTAATAAGGTCTCCATTATATATATCGGTATTATTGTCAACTATTTCAAATAGGTAGTCCTGTTTAATATAAACAATAGAAGGATTATCTTCATCATCAAAATATACATCATAGTCTTCTATTAATGATATTACACTATCAGTAGCTACACCTATAATGTAATCACTATAGTCTCTGTTTCTATAGGACTTAACTTCTTTTTCTAAAGGTCTTAAAAAACTTTCTACTGATTCTGTTAGTTCTCTTTTCACTTTCTCTTCCTTTACTTTTTTAGTCTTGACTCTAGTTTTAACCTTTTCAGTCTTTTTGTCAACACTTTTTTTTGCTTCTGTTACAATTTCTAATTCTGTACCAGCTTTAATTATCTTTCCTTCGATAAAATAGTCTTTTGTTAATTTCATAATATTTACCTCAATAATTTGTTTTCTACTTATATAGTTAAAAGAAAAAAAGAAGGTTTTCTTTTTACTAACTATTATACTATGGAAAATAAAGAAAGTCTACCTGAATTAATATTTTGTAAACCCTTTGATGCTAATTCATATATGTATTCCTTTAACATGGATAAGTTTCATGGTATGGAAAGATATGAATTTAAAAATTGGTTATACACTAAAACACAAGGTATTAAATATAAATATATAGTTGATATGGTTGATAAGTATAAAACTTTCTTGATTGATAATGAAGAAGAAACTATATCAGAGTTAAATATTTCAGAAGAAGACTATATAAGAGAACAAAGAAAAGATATGAAAAATTCTTCAAACTATAAAGAACAAAAAAAGGAAAACTTATCTACAATGGCTAAGATTGAAAAGAAAGGAAACATAATAGGTAATTTTTTCACAAAAAATAAACCAAAGTCTTGACATAATTCAGTTTTATCTATACCTTATATAGGTTAAAGGAGGGAGATTTAAATTTTGATTAAAGAAACTAAAAAACATATTGATCCTATCTCACTTATAAGTGGAAAAACTAGACTTACAAAGTTTACTGGTCACTCCATGAGACAAGATGACTATGATAGAACTATAGGTGATAGAAACTGGACGTATACAGAAACTATATCTCAATCTACAGGATTAGACTTCACTAGTAAAGAAATAATGATCACAAAAAATCCTGAATCAAATGAATATTATAAACTAAAAAGATATCCTACAGCTACAGTTAAACAAGAACATTTCTTAGGTAATAAAAATATGGCATTAAAAGAATATGATAAATCAAGATTTCTTCATATTCTATTATCTAAGTCTGGTTCTCCTAGACTACTAGAAGATCAATTAGAAATTCTTATTGAATATATGGGAGAACCAGTTTGGATAGAGTATTCAGAAAAATCTCAATCCTATTCTATTACCTTTAAATATTTAGATTTCATAAATAATCGAAAAGCTATATATGATAGATTAAAAGAAGACTTAGCTAATAAAGCGGTTACAATAAATAATTATGATTATTTTCCAGTACCTTTAGGAAGTTATTTTAATCTACAGGGTATCTATAATCCTGAGTGTGAACATAGAATTGAGATACAAACAGGAATTCAAAACTTCTTTTTTAAAGTGAACTCATTTCAAACTAGATCATTACCATATAGACTAAAGGATGTTAATTTATCAGGATATGCTCTCAGTGGTGGAAATACTTCTGATAAATCTGGAATAGACTATAGTTCAGGAATTAATAGATATAGATATGGTGCTGGTGAAAGACATCATACTCAAATGAAACTAGCTGTATATTGTGTTGCTAAAAATAAAGATTTTGATGAGTTTGTTCATCTTGCTAAGATTTTAAATGATGGATCTTCTAAAGATATGATGAAATGGTCTGACGATCAGATTAGAACAGCTTTATTAAGTAAATATGAATATGCAGAAAGAACTTTTGATTCAACCTATTGGCAATCAGATATAAATATAGAAGGTCAATATATACCAGAACTAGATAAAGAGCTATATCATAATAAAAACTTTCATTGGACTAGAAATTCTGAAGATATAGATAAGCTTAAATATATTCTACAAAGGATTTATAAATTAAATCATCTTGGATTATATGATGGTATAGTAGAAAAAGATATTATTGAAGGTGCAATGATTCTATATAATAAATTTAAAGAAAGAGAAAAATGGGAAAAGAATACAAATAGAGGTTATTCTAATAAAGAGTTCTATCATCTAAATAAAGGATCGATGTTTTCAAAATCTATGATTGATATGTTTGGTAAAGCATATAAACTAAGGAATGTTAGAAAGTCGTGGGAACTTATTAGAAAATCAGGTTTACTTACTCCAATTCTTACTGAAATAGAAATAGATAATGGTAAAAAGAAACAAGTAACTCACTCTATGTTCTATAAAGGTATGAGATGGTGTAAACATTATCTCTCTAATTCTCTTGATTATATCTATAGTATTTATACTAAAATGGTATATATATCTAATAAAGGGAAATCCTATTATAACAATAAGTATATTAATTATATATATAATACTAATATATCTTTATTATCTTGTATAAGATATACTGACCTAGAATTCTCCCTTAATAAAGGTACTAATACAGAGAATATATATGATTTGTCTGGTTATAGTCCTTAAATAGAGGAAATAAAGATAAAATGATTGACAATAGATAAAATATTAACTAAAATGAATATAAATGACAGGTAAGGTATATCCTTATCAAATGGAGGAGAATATGAAAATAAATACAGAAGTATTTCAAAAACATGATAAGCTAATTAATATGCTTACTAATCGAGAGAATGGTGTCTATGGGGGTCTATATTTTGATTTTCGTGATTCATATATTTATATGAATGGTAAGAATGGTGTAAAGGGAAGATTTCCTTTTGCTTATGAAGGAGAAGAAGAAGCTGAAAACTTTTATCTTAATGCAGATAAGTTCTTAGCTATTACTGAGTTCTACAATGAATTAGATTATGATGTTCCTTCTAGGATCTTTAGTAATGGAAGTGATCGATTTAATATTGAGAAGATAGAAGATACTGAAGACTACTCTGATTTGTATGAGGAACACCAGTATGAAGCTTTTATGACTGTAGAGGAAGAAAGTTATACTAAACTGAAGAAAGCCTTACAGTATACTTTAAATGAAGCAGAGATCAATCCAGTATTTAGAACTATATTTCTTTTAGATGAAACATTGTTTTCATTAAAATACAATGAGTTATTCCAAACTTCTTTTAAACAGGAAGGGGAATTAAAGCTTAGTAGTGATGCTGTTAACTTCATTAAAGCATTAGGTATGGACTGTGAGATGTATACTACTGAGAACTCTTTAAAATTGGTACAGGATGATATTGAAATACTGATCCCTAATAATCAGTCTGTAGAAGTTCCCCCTATTAAAGAAGATTCTTTTAAAGCTGGATATGAACATAGAACTTTTTTTAATTTCCAGAAAGATGCTATGTTAGATATATTAGATTTTATGTCTATCTACTATAAAGATAATGAGTCAAAGAATCCAGTTATTAAACTAAAAAAGATTAGTGAGGATATTTTAGAAATATCATCCACTACTTCTAAAGATTCAGTCATTAGAACTTTGGATGGATTAACCACTAATTTAGAAGATTTTGAATTTGAAGTAGATGCTGAAAAATTAAAAAGGGCTATAAAGCAAATTAATGATCTTACTATTAAGGTAAAATGGTCTTCTGAATATTTTGCAATGCAAGTGTTAGGAAATACCAATATTGAAGATTCGGTAGTATTTTCCTATATGCAATAAAAGAGGTAACAATATGTTAATAAATGAAATTGAAGATGTGAATATTGAAGAGTTTAAAGAAACTTTTAAAAAGAAGTTTTCATCCCTATGTGAAAAATCACCTTTACTTCTCTCCTATAAAACTATGGGGGATACAGTGGTAGTAATTGATAAGTCCTACAATGAAAGTCTTGAAACGAAATATGATCTGGACTATATGTATGATGTAAAACTAAATATCAATAAGATTAAAGATGATCTTGAAACTAGATATCCTATTGTAAATCTATCTTATGAACAGCCTATCAGTGATGATAAAGCTCATAAGTTATTACAAGAGGGTCATAGTTTAGATGAAATTATAGATATGAATGAAACTATAGAAATCCCTAAATATAAGATTATTAAATTCCTTAATAGTTCAAACGAATTAATTCTGGAAGATAAAGAATCAGGTAAGTTAGGATTATATGGTAGCAAAGTTCCTATAATCCATATTGTAGAGTCGGTACATTCTAATGATTATGATGTAGAGGAAATATTTAAACATAAAATCTATTTTAAGAAAGAACTTAGGAAGGTTAATCAATGAAAAAAGATAAAACTCTTGAAAACATAGAAGTTCATTTAGAAATGATGTTAACTGAAGAAATTAAATCTCATGCAGTGATTTCAGAAGAACATCATTCTATTGATACACAAGTTTTTAGATTATTATCTGGATATGATGAAGCTTTAGTTAATATTAAAAAGTTAGAATCCTTATTAAAAGACTCATTGAGACATCAATATGATGCTTTTATAAAAGCCGATTATATGAAAATGCCTGATAATAATATTCAGGATATTCAACACTATTTTGATTCAAAGAAACTAAGTGAAGAAACCTAAAATAAATAATACATCGATTAAGTTCTATTCTTTAAAACCGAATGGAACTTTAATCTTTGTTAAAGAAATTTCCAATAAGAAAAAGAGGTCAAAGTATGAAAAAAATACGGAGTAATAGACTATGATATGTACTGAATGTGCTGGAGAAGGCTATATTGAAACTTTGGTAGGTAAACTATATCCTAATGGACATACTGAAATAAGTGACTATGAAGAATGTGAACTATGTGGGGCTACAGGAGAAATTGACTATATTAAAATAGCTGTAAATAATATTAAAGAAAAATTAAAGAGTAAGAAAATTTAACTATTTCTTATATCGGAGGTGTAAATAACACTATGAATCAAAGAGAATGGATATTAGACAAGTTTAATAAGGGTGGCTGGACTAAACAAGAAGTCAGAACAGCTTATGATCAGTTTGTAGAAGAGACCAATAGTAGTTCTACAAAAGAAACTTTTAATAGGAGAGTTAGACAGATTTATGCAGAACTTTTTGATGAAGATGATCCTATTAATACAGATAAAAAGGAAGATAATTCTAAAGTTAAACTAGAAAAAGATATAAATAAAGAAAAAGGTACAATGAATCTTACTTCTGTTTCACATCATATTAAAACAATAGAAGACCTTTTATCTTATGCAGAAGTAGATACTGTTAATTATAAAATCAAAAGATTTATGGTTAATAGCTGGATAACTAATACAAAACAAGGTGATGAAATTATTCCTATGAATAATTATCAGGTTAAAGCTCAGTTAGAAGAAATTGATAAAGGTGAATTATCTCATGAAGATAGATTAGAAATAATAAAGAAGTCTATATTAGAATTTAAATCTAAAAATACTTATATTAGTAAACCTGAAGGTAAACTAGATCAAAACTCATATATGGCTTCCTTCTATCCTACTGACCATCATCTAGGATTATTAGCCTTTAAAGATGAAACAAAAGATGCTGATTGGAATCTTGAAATAGCAAGAGAAGTATTCCTTGAATCAATATATCATTTATATGAAGATATAAAACCATACAGTATAGAAAAGTTTGTTTTCGTTATAGGAGGTGATGCTTTAAATGTAGATGGTAGTCATAATGGAACACATCATGGTACACCACAAGATCAGTCTTCATTATATAAAAAGTGTTTTAAGTTTGGAATTGATATGTATATAGAAGCTATTGAGTTCTTAGCTTCAAAGTTTACTAATATTGAAATTCTTCATATTCCGGGAAATCATGATACATACTCTAGCTATTATCTATGTGAAATATTAAATGCTAGGTTTAATGCAATAGAACATATTACATTTAATATAGATGATAGTGTTAGAAAAGCAGTTGAATATGGAAACTCTATTATACTTTATCATCATGGGGATGAAGAATCAGGTTCTAGGAAAAGGGGTCAACTTCCACTTCTATTAGCTTATGAATATAGAGAAAAAATAGCAGATAAAAAATACATGGAGATTCATGCTGGTCATTTACATAGAGAATCAGAATTAGCTTATGACTCATTAGCTGAAGATGTAGTATGTAAAACAAGAGTAATTCCAAGTTTATCTCCATTAAGTAAATGGGGTGCTAATAAGGGTTATGGTAGTATATTAGAAGGACAACTTTATTTGTATTCTAAAGATAAAGGTAATAAAGCAATTTTTAAATATAATCCAGATTTAAAATGATCTTTTACATCGTGAGCTACCCAAAGTTAAAACTTTGGGCTTCTTGTTGAAAAATAGTAAGGTTATCTATAAATCACTAAATTATAAAATAGAGATTATATGTCCTATACATGGTAGTTTTTGGCAGTTACCTTCTAGTCATTTATATCATGGTCACTCATGTCCAAAATGTTCTACTTCTCTTTCTAAAGGAGAAGAAAGAATTATTAAATATTTAGAATCAAAGAATATTAATTA
>JAQICV010000032.1 GCA_027858315.1 Candidatus Woesearchaeota archaeon | reverse complement strand
ATGCTGGGACAATTTGTGCTGCTGGCACATTTCTAAATGGTGATGGTAGTTGTGATACAATTAGTTCGTATTCTACAGGTCACTGTACTATTGATGCGAATTGTAATAGTGGGAATTGGGTTCTTGAGGGTTCACAGAGTGAGGGTGTTGCTTATTATGACTGTTATAGAGGACATTGTCAATATCATGAAGAATTTAAATAAGTAAGGTTTCTTAAAATAACTATGGGAAGCAAAATATCTGATGCTATTAATACTTATTTTGGGAATTATTGCGCAAGAAAATGTTTTAGACATGATGAGATAATTAATGATTGTTCTAAAAAATTTGATATTTTGAGAGATAAATTATCTAATTCCAATATAGATAGAAAGGAGTTTAATAAAATGATGAGAAATGGAGATATACAAATATGTAAATTGCCTTACAATAAGAGACATTATGTGTCCTGGAAGTATTTTGAAAAATTAAGCAAACAAGACAAGGACTATTGGGATCTAATTAATGAAGAAAATGGCAAATGAAATAGATAAAAAGATATTGCAAGAGTTGGAAAATAACTTTGATGGAGTAATTTGGAAAAGAGGGGTAGGATATTATAGAGAAGGATTAGTCTCAAATATTATTTTTGATGAAATTCAGGTAAAAGCCAAGTGTTTAGGAAATAGTGATTATAAACTAAGTATTAATATTGATACAAGGGAAATGTCTTGCAGTTGTCCTTATATGGGGTATTGTAAACATTTAGCAGCTTTGATTCTATGGCTAAAACAAAACAAACCCATCTCTATAAATGAACTTCAAGAAAAATTACTTAAAAAATCAAAAGAGGAGCTTGTAGAAATTGTTTTAAAGGTACAATCTGAATTTCCAGATATAGCAAATATCCATATTGAAAATGATTTTTCTAATGAAGCCATGACTAAACTCATTAAAGATTTATGGATAAGATCACATCACGAATATGATTTATTAGATACTAAAAGAGAAATCATTGAAAAAGAGCTTTTAAAAAACAAGAACTTTGATTTATTTTCTTTATATCTGAGAAAATTAATAGATTTAAGAGATCATTTTGACATTGAGCATTTTGAAGACTTAATTCAAGATTTTCTATACAAGTATGATGAAGTTTTTCCATTTTTAAGAGATGAAATTGAACTTTTAGAGAAAAAGTTTAGTGGTTATGAGTATTTCTTTGATGATTTTAAATATTCTTTAAAAAGTGAAGAAATTCTCTTGCAAGTATTTAAAACTAAAATTCCTTCAAGAAATAATGATTCGTTAGAGATATTTAGAAGTTTTTTAAATCAAAAATTGGATTTTCCTTTTTATATAATATGTCATAAAGAAACACGAAAAGGCTTGAATTATGAAGATTTCGAGCTTAAGGTTGAGAGAATTGACGATTTTATAGATGATAAATATGGAATTTTTTTTAAAGGAAAAGAATCTAAAAAAAAGTGTGTCTTTCCAATAGCTGACGAATGGGACTATTTAAAAGGGAACGAAAGAAACAAACAATATCTAGAAATTTATTTAGAATGGTTTTGGAATTGAGAAATAAAAAGCTAATGCCGAGAATCGAACTCGGATCAGAGCATTACCAATGCCCCGTAATAACCGTTATACTACATCAGCAGTTATAATAATTATATAATCTTTAAACTATATAAAAAGCTTTTGTAAAATTTCTTGTTTTTAGCTATAATTGACAAGATATATAAATAGGTTCCATTTATAAAGTAGTATGGCTAAGGTTCAATCTTATGAAAATATTGATGAAAAGAATACTAGAAAAGAAATAATTGACCCTAGATTAGAAGAACAAGGTTGGAAAATAAATAATAAAAGGTTAGTTTTAGAAGAAATAGATACTAAAAATTCTGATTTTAAAACACCTAAATATTTAAACTATGATGATACATTCTCAGTTCAAACAGTAGAAGAACTACAAAATAAATTTAGAGTAAAAACAGGAAAATTAAATAAGAGAGGTCATTTGGATAAGGCTTATGTTGATTATATGTTATTAGATGATAAAGGAAAGCCTTTAGCAATTGTAGAAGCAAAGAGAGTTCCTCAAAATTTATCAAAAGTCTCTTCTTCACTTTTTGCTCTTGCAAAAGAACAAGCTTACAATTATGCTAAAGATATATATAAGCAAACAGGTGAAAAGATATTTATATATTATACAAATGGAAAAGAAATTTATTTTGCTGATGATTTTACTCAATATGAAAGAAAGGTATTTGGTTTTCATTCTCAACAAGATTTAATTAGAAGGAGATACTTGATTAGAAATAAAGATAGAGCTTCTAATATTTCTAAAATACCAGAACCTGAAGAAAAAATTGTTGATTATGGATGGGGAAAGAGTAAAGAAAAAGTAAATGAAATCTTGGAACATTTTGAAGAAGGTCATAGGAATGCATTAATAAATATGGCTACAGGAACTGGAAAAACAAGAGTTGCTATGGCTTTGATTGATTTTTTAAGAAGGGGAAAAATTGTAGATAAAGTATTGTTCTTAACTGATAGAGTAGCATTAAGAGAA
>JAQICV010000031.1 GCA_027858315.1 Candidatus Woesearchaeota archaeon | reverse complement strand
TTCAATTGGAGGGGTGGGAATTTCTAAATTTTTGACTATTGGCAAATTTAAATTTTTTTGTCTAACTCCCCTTTGGTGTCTTTTAAAATGTTCTTTAGCAATCTGAATTAAATGATATAAATAGTAAACATTACCATTCTCATTGATTTTAGAATATACAATTGCCTGATTACATGTACAAGGTTTCAAGTTGATACTTGATTTTAAAGCAGCAGTATCATACATCCCAAGTAATAATGATTTTTCTTCAATCATTTTAGCACCACTTTCTTTAATAGCTTGTTCATTAATATGTTCATTACTATTTATAACATACATAGAATTCAACTCTCCAGCTATAAACCATGGAATATTCCCTTCAAAATATTTAGTTTTACTTCTTAGTGGAGTCCCTCCACTTTGCCATCTACCAAAATATTCTAAAGGATTAATTTTCCAACCTTTCTCATTTTTAACAGGATCTCCAAACATTTCATAAAAAACACTTTCAAGATATTCTTTTGTCAATTCATTAAGACTTTCTCTTTCATTTTTAACTCCTTCAGCTTTCTCAAGAATTTCAACAATTTTCTTTTGAGTCTTTAAAGGAGGTAAAATTATTTCAATTTGAGAGAAATTAGTTTTATTCAATAATGGAAGTACAGCTTTTGAAGCTTTTTTAGCAATTATTTCTTTATTTAATAATATTGAATAGTAAATAAATTCAGGAATTACGATTTCTAAGTTAGGAATTATTGAATTGATTTGTTGGTTTGTAGAAACTTCACAATTAGCTATTCCTACTTGTCCAATATTTCCAATACAAGATACCATTACTGACCCTTTAGGCAATATTCTTGAGACTTTCCTTCCTTCCTCAGAAATTGTATCAACTGAGTTAGATATATATTTTGTTTTTAAATCTGGTGTCTTAATCCATGGTAATTTGCCTCCATAATAATTAGAATTAGATTTAGAAGGCGTATTTCCTGTAACAATTTTACCTAAATCTTTAAGTTTTACTAATTCCCAACCTTGAGGCAAATCTTTTTTTGAAATCACTTATCTTCTCCCTCCTCTTCTTTAGATTCTTCATCAAATGAAGTTAATTGTAATGTTTCTTCACCTAATCCAGTTAAAGTTTTTACTGATGTTGAAATATTAGAAACAATTTCAGAAACTACTTTTATATTTTGAAGTTTCTTATTTCTTTCAGTCTTTGTTTTTGTATTTTCACTTTCTTCATCATCATTGTCTTCTGTCTCTTTAGGTGAATTAGCTTCAATTAAAATACCTTTATCATGCATTTTAATTATTTTACCTACTGATTGCAAAATTGCATTTTCCAGTTCTGCATCCCTAGTATTTCCATTCTTTTTAGCATATTCTTTAACTATTAATTTAACAAGTCTTTCCTTCTCAGATTTAAGCAAATCTTTAATTTTTTTATTTCCTTCTTTTTCTGTTGTTTTAAATCCTAATTTCTTAGCATTATCTTTTAATTCTTTTATTTCTAAAACTTTTTTGTATATATCTAAAACTTCTTTAACAATATGCAAAATTGCCTTTGTAACCATATAACTTCCAACAACATAAACTAATATTGAACCTGTATCAACAGATGATACTCTTGGTTTAATGTTTTCTTCTCCTAATAATTCTGTTATATGTTTAAGTATAAAATCCCAATCTTTCAAGTAAAAATTAACTTTTTCAAGTTCATTTTCAGAATTTGGGATTATCAAACCAATTTCAAATTCTTCAAGGTTTTCATAATATGATTCAATATCTAATTTTTGTAATTGTTCAAAATTTTGTTTTAAAATAGTTATTTGACTATTTCTATTTGAAATTAATTTAGATAAATTTTCCTTTAATTTATAACTTTCAGTTTCTAACATATTTTTCACATTATCATATAAAGCATTTCCAAATAAATTTTCTGAGTTTAATTTTTTTAAAATTTTTTGTTTTGAAAATGGGTATTCATTCACAATACTTCCTTGACACCAAGAAAATAATTTATTAAGAAATTCATCAACTTGTGTTCCATCACCTGAATTTATAACTCCTAATATATTGTTAAGTATAGTTTGAATATTTGACTCCTTCTCTTCATTAATAAGCTCTTCAATAATACCATACATCTTAGTTATTTCCATTCTAAATTAACCTCTCCAACTCTTCAATCTCATTCAACTCTTCAGAAAGATTATCTTTAATGTCTTTTAAAATATCTTTTGAAGGTCTATGTTCTTTTTGTTCATACTCAATTTCTTGGTATTTAGAAATACTTAAATCATAATCTTTGTCTTTAATCTCTTGAGATTCAACAAAAAAACATTTTCCAGTTCTTCCTTCATCTTTTTCAAGAAAATTTTCAACAATATCAGTAATATCTCCTTTGCCATCAATAAAGTTTCTTTTATCATCTAAACTATATCCATCAGAGGTCATATTGTAAAACCAAGTCTTAGAAGTTTCTCCACCCTTTTTAATAATTAAAATAGCAGTTGATACTCCGGCATAAGGTTTAAAGACTCCTGAAGGTAAAGAAATAACTGCATCTAAAGTATTCTCTTCAATAATCTCTTCCCTCAAGGCTTTATGAGCTTTGGAAGAACCAAATAAAACACCATCTGGCAAAATAATACCTAATCTACCACCTACTTCGAGTAAGTCTAAACTTTTTTTTACAAATAATAGTTCAGTTTTTTTAGTGTTAAGTAATTTTAAATCTTTATGTATTAAAGAACTATCAATAGTTCCTTTAAATGGTGGATTCTCAAGTAATACTGTAAATTTCTCCGCACTCTCTTCATAATTCTCTGATAAAGTATCTTCTTCTTTTATATGAGGTTCAGTTATACCATGCAACATTAAATTCATCAATGCTATTTTAACCATGGTTTGATCATTATCGTATCCAAAAAATGTATTAGTTCTAAGTTTTTTCCAATGTTTATCATCAGTTAAATTAGCACCAGTTAAACTATGAACATTACCTTGTTCATCATATTCAATATGTTCTTTAGGAGTATATTTTTCTAAAATATGTTGATATGCAGAAACTAAAAAACCACCAGTACCACAAGCCATATCTCCTATTTTATCATTAATGTCTGGATTTACTAATTTTGTAATCATCTTAATAATATGTCTAGGAGTTCGGAATTGTCCATTTTTCCCAGATGTTGCAAGTTCGCTTAAAAGGAATTCATAAATATCACCTTGAACATCATAATTTTGTTCTGTAATTTTTAGCTCTGTTAATGTCTTTACTGCTTCTTTTAGTAAGGCAGGTCTTTGAATCACAAAAGTCGCATTTTTCATTACTTTAATATATAAATCTTCTTTCTCTCCTAACTCTTCAATATCTTTTTTGCCTAATGTTTTAATAAATGGAAAAACTTTACTATGAAAATGTGCAAGCATCTCTTCTGAGTCCATTAAGGACCATTCTGACCACCTACATTCTTTCCTATTAAACTTTACACCATTAATTTCAGTATCTCCTTCAAAAATGCTTTTATGACTAGGATTTCTTTTAGTAATTCTGTCATCTTCCTTTTCTAATCTCATTATAAATATCAAATAAGATAAATTTTCAATTGCTGTCAATGGATTTGTTAATCCACTGCTCCAAAACTTATTCCATAAACTATTAATTTTACTTTTCAAACTTGCTTCTAACATTCTTTAATTTCCTCTTCTTAATTTCTCAATTGTAGCTAAATTTATGATACTTGATTTTTCTTTTTTATTTGAAAAATTATGATAATAGTCCTCTAAACTACTTCTTATTTGCCCATATAAATTTTCTAAAAAATCTAATTCAATATCAGAACTAACTTTTACTTTTTGTTCTTTTGGATTATCAAGTAATATACTCCATTTAAATTTATTTTCTCTTGGCATATATCTAATTTCATTAATACCTGAAGTAAACACTTGATTTCCAGAATCAAGGTCTCTTTTTATTAATTCTCTAATATAAGATGACCTATCCTCATCATTAGCTTTACAATGAGCCGTAATACTGCTAAGTAATTCCGGACTTACTTTAAGAGTGATGGGTTCTGAATTTCCTTCAATTTCTCTATATGATCGACTCATACAATACCAAATTCAATCTTGCTTATAAATGTTTATTTTTAGGTGCACTCAGGTACACTTGTTTATTTTAACCCGTTGTAAAATGCAAGTATCTCATTTATTTGTGAAGCTTCAAATACATTATCAATACCTCCTGCAATATTTTCAAACTGTCCAGAATATAAATCACTCTCTTGAATTTTTCTATCCATTAAGAATTTCTTTTCAATCATATCTAAGAACTTTAATTGAGTTTGATTAAAATTAGATTTATGTTTATTTCTAAAATCTTTAAATTTACTTTCCAAATCTTTTCTTTCTCCTTCAATATCATTATTTTTTAAATACATTCTAATTAAAGATATAAGATTACCAGTATAAAATTGTCTTACGACTGATTCTGTTAAATTAAGTTCTTTTTTGAAAGTATCTTCTAAATATTCAATATCTGCTTCATATAATGGTTCATCATTCATAATTTTATGAATAATAGGGTTAAACTTAGCAAGTTCAAATATTTTTTTCCTAATTTCTTCTTTATACAATGTAGTATCTTTAAATTCTCCTCCATATAAAACTATATTTTCTTTAACTTTCATACTATCAGACACATTAATCATAAGGGGATATTCTCTACTACTTCTTTGAAGATTAGAGATAGGATATATCTCATCTAATAAAAATCTTGATTTTTTAAAGTCATATTTATCCCAAAAATCTTGATGTAATGCTTTTTCTAATTGTTTCTTTTTTTGTAAAACTGAAGGTAGTGGAACACTATATATTTTATTAATTGTATTCTTTAGTTTCTCTTTTGATTTTTCAAAACCTTCTTCATCTTTGGATAAAGCTAATATCATTGATTTTTCAATTTCTCTTTTAAAGGATAATTTTAATGGGTCACCTGCTGATTTTAGCTCAATAAATGGAGATATTTCTTTTTTTAAGTATTCTATTTGATTAATAGCTGAATTTTTCCAAAAAAATGAATCTAGAGCCTTATTTATTATCGAAGCATTTTCTTTTACTTTTGGTAAATCTTTAGGTATATCTTCAATTTCCTTATGAATTAATTTTTTAAAATATTTTATTTTCTTATCGTCTTTGCTTTTAATATAATAATTTAACAAGTCTACTCTATAGTTAAATATCCTAACTAATGGAGAAACTGGCTTTTCTTTGTCATCATCTTTTAGATTACCCCAGTCATCAAAATTATGCAAAAAATCATATATTACAAAATATTTCTTTCCCCCTTCAGGTAACCATTCTTTATGTTCACAAGCATCTTCACATCTTGAACCTCTCCCTATCATTTGCCAAAGTCTAATTGTTGAACTAATTGGTTTGATAAAAACTAAATTACAAACCTCAGGAACATCAACACCAGTATCTAAAATGCCAACTGATACTGCAATTCTAGGATAAGATTTTGATTCAAACCTTACAATTTGTTTTTGAGTATTTTTAGTTTTTCCGCCCGTTACAATAATATCTGCTAATCCAGGCTTGTTTGGATATAAATTTTTAATTTCTTCATAAATTCTTTCTGCATGAGGGATATTCATAGCAAATATAATAGTTTTACAAAATTCTCCAGACTTATCTTTTTGTAAGACATCCATAAATTCAGCAACTTGTAAATGAGTTGTTTCTTTATTTACAATTTTCTTTTCTAACTCATCTCCTTCAAAATTAAATTCTTCAATGTCATAAATACCTTTTTTAGCTAATTCTTTTTCTATTTCATATCTTTCTTCTTCTGTTATATTATCCAAATTAAAACCTTCTTTTTGTCTCTCAGTTTGATATTTCATAACATGCTTTCTAAAATCAACTAAAACTTTATCCTCAACAGCATCATAAAAATCATAAACTACAGTAGGTTTGTTTTTTGGACAGTTAAAAAACTGATATGAGTTTCTATCTATAAAATTTGCAGGTGTTGCAGTTAAACCAATTTTATAAGCATCAAAATATTCTAACATATGTTTATATTTATTAAAAATTGACCTGTGAGCTTCATCAATAACAATTAAATCAAACTCACCTACTGACATTTCAAACTCTCCATTTTTGTTTCTTCTATTGTAAAGATTAACAATGGTTGGAATTGTTGCGGTGTATAATTCTTGACCATGTTTATAATTAATCTTATCTTTTTTCTCTTTAATTTCCAAAATATTTTTATTTGGAAAAAACTTCATAAATCCCTTTTTGTATACTTGTTCTCTTAATGCTACTCTATCAGTTAAGAACAATACTTTATCTACAATTTTTCCCCTTCTTAAAAAATCAATCAAAGCCATAGCAACTCTTGTTTTTCCAGTTCCTGTAGCCATATTTA
>JAQICV010000030.1 GCA_027858315.1 Candidatus Woesearchaeota archaeon | reverse complement strand
TATAAGCTATCAGCTGTGAATAAGTTATCTCTGTCATATTTAACTAGTTAATTAATATATATTTCAATTATATTAATTAGTAAGTAATAGTCAAAAAAAAGATAGCGTAGGCTATCTTTCTTATAATGCTAATCAGTCTTCTTTTCATATTCATCACATTTGTCATTTTATGTTTTCAAATTGTTTACCATAATCTGTTTTTAATTTTAGAAGAACATTTGTTAATCAAATATTTCTTTCAGCACTTCATGGTTTTCATTTTAATTCAGTTCAAGTTTCTGATATTATTTTATCTAACCTGTCTCTGTTATCAGATGACCATCTCATACCAAATTCATCTTGGAATACTTTGAATGGTAATACTCATTCTGGTAATTCCTTAGATACTTCTCATAAGACAACTTTGTCTTCTTTTGTTTCTTTAGGTTTTTTAGTTTCTTTTTCTGTTACAACTTCTTTAGTCTTTTTGTCTTCGACTTTTATTTCTTCATCTTCCATTTCTGGAATCTCAACATCAGAATTCATTTTCTCTTCTTTATCTATTTCTTCAATATCTACTCATGGAAATTTTTTTCATTCGTATCAAGGAACTATCTCTTCTTTCTTTTCCTCTTTTGGATTTACTGTATTTTCTGCTTCAGTTAATTCAGATTGAAGTTTTGTCTTCTGCGTTTCTAATACTTTTTTAGTTTCATCTGGTATAGTATCATTAGCTAAGTATTGATCTATCTTTCATAATTTTTCATTTATTGTTTTAATGTCCCATTCAGAACTACTTTTATCTTTGTCTGTTCTAAATTTATTTATTTCAGATACTTCTCTACTTACGTCTAATGTTTTATCTAAAATTTTCTGAACGTCTTTTAAATCCTTAACGTCTCCTTTTTCTAATTTTTCAGACAATCATTCTAAGTCGTTTTCTTTTTTAGCTTTTATTGCTGTTTCATATACCTTATATACATCAGTGTTTCATGTAATACTTTTAATTAATCAAAGTAATCTATCTGTTATCATTCACATAATAATATTATTTAATTTATAAATTCTTATCTATAATAATCTTTTCTATATTTTTTGCAAATAAAAAAGAGCTACCGAAGTAACTCTTGATTAAATTAATACTAAAGATTAATAATTTTACCATATGATGCTTTCACAGAAGTACCAACGAATACGTTAGCCATTCTCATTTGCGCAGTATAGTCTACAATATCAACCGAAGTTTGAGGTTGTTTTAATACTTGGTATCATCCAATAGCAGTTTTAACTAATGCTCCTTGTTCAGTAACAGAAGTATATTCTGGAGTTTTGAATGTAACTAAATGTTTAGGGAAAACATATGCAACAGATTTAGTAGGCTCTAATCTATTTAATGTATGTGATACAATAAATTGAACTGATCTGAAGAATGGAGATGAATATGATTGTAAACCAAATTCAATTTCTTTTTCTTTGATTGTCATATAGTTACCCATATCAAACATTATCTCTGACAAGTTTGAGATGAATTGGTTATTAACAAAGAAAGTAGGAGTTTCAGAACCGTTGTAAACTGGAGCTGCGTTAAAGTAGTTAATAGTTTCAACTAATTTTTTAGCTTTTGCTTTTCAGTCTAGTACACCAGTAAAATCAATTATTGCAGAACCTGCACCGAATTTAGTTTCAGCAGCGTTAACTACGAATTCTAAACCAGCAGTTTCAGATTTAGCTCATGAAATATTTCTAGCTAAGTAGAATGCTCTAGCAAATCTATTGTTAGACATGTTAATAGCAACACTGAATTTAGCTTTTACATATTCTTGTGCGTCTTCTAGCAATCTAGCTTGGTTGATTTCATTAGAGTTAAAACTCATTGATTCACCAAAAGTTTGGAAATAAGTTGTAACTGGAACAACGTCACCAGTTGAAACACCTCTTGAGATTGTTGTACCGTACTCAATTATGTTATAGGCCATTAGTAATCTATCACCATCAAGAGCAGTAATCGTGTCTGCGATAGTAATTGTATCATTTGCTGTATCAACAGCTGTAATTTCTGATTGTACTTCAGTAGTACCAGAACCATCAGCTTCTTTTACAACTACTACATCACCAACTTTAAAGTATTTTACTTTTTCAGTTTCTATGATGATATCAGCAGATGCAGTAACATCTCCTACGATTCCAGATTCTTCAATCATTAATCAAGCTTCGTACCAAGTAACTTCGTTAGCATTGATAGACATATCAGCTTCAACAGCTCATAAGTTTTTGAATGATAATTTTTGTTGTTCTTTATAAGTAAGTCAACCTCTTTTTAATTTACCACCATCTTTAAAATAGTTTGGTAAATATAAACCTACGTACATAAGTTCTGGGTAGTCTCTTATCCATGCGTTAAATGTTTGTACACCTTTTGGTGTTACTTGCGCCAATACAGATGATATTGTAGCAGTAGTTCATATTAGTCCCATAATGTTTTATTTAGAATATATTATAGTGCGATTCAATAATCGTCTTCGTCTTTTGCAGCTTTTAAGTTAGGATTAACCTCAGTGTTATAAGCTTCAGATGCAGTTAACAAATCTATATCCTTATCTATTTTAGTCTCATCGAAATCTTCTCAAGTTAAATTGTATAACATTTCCTTTAAGGTTGTAACAACTTTGTTCTTACTTTTGTCGTCTCAATTCATTGCTTTAGATAAATTTCTAGAAACTATTAATAGTTCTGGACTTTCATCATTAATTCCAAATGCTTCTAATTCTGCGTTTTTAAATTTCAAATCTACATTTAGATTGTTAAGTTTCTTAACCTGGTCTTCCATTCTTTTTAAAGAATCTCTTACTAATCAGATTTCTCAAACATCTCAATCCCCTGCTTTTTCTAATTTATCTAGTGCTTTGTTAGATTCATCTATCTCCGTATCTAGTCATTCGAATAATGCTTCTAGGTCGAATTCTTCCTCTGTCTTTTTTTCTTCTTCGACAATAGGTTCTTCTTCCTTAGCAGGTTCCTCTTTGGCAGGCTCTTCTTTTACAGGTTCTTCTTTAGTAGCTTCCTCCATAAGTTCATCGATTTTAACTTCCTCCTCAGTAGGTTCTTCGATAGGGGCTTCTTCTTCAGTTGAAAAATCAATCGACACTCAATCACTCATAGATTCTTCTTCCATAGTAGGATCTTCTCCAAATAATAAATCGTCCATATTTTTAATTTTAGTTATAAAGTATTATTTTTCAGTTAAGATATACTCTTGGTAATCTTTAATTGCTTGAATGAAGTCAACTATTCATTGATACCTTTCTATCTCAGAAAATTTTCATTCCATATTTAACCTCTCGACCTCTCACCGATAGTATGTTCATATAAGTTTTATAATCTCATCTACCTTTTCTGGCCCATTGTTTCTAAAGAAAATATCAATTCTTGTGTATTCTCATATACTATGTATTCCAGGAAACATTTGTCTAATTAATGTTTCTCTGTCTAGAGTATAGTACTTATAATACTGTTTGTCAATTATTTTTTTTAATGCTCCTAATATTTTTTTCATAATTACATTATATTTTTTAAGTTAGCTAAAAGATCATCTTCGTTAAGTGGCTCTTCTTCAGTTTCTGTTTCTACTGGTAACTCTTCTTCATATTGTTGTCACCCATATTGCTGTGCTGGTGGTTTTGGTTTTGGCTCTTGCAATAGGTTTTCAGCATCAAATGTTTTTCATGATAAGATTTTTCATAACTCTTTCATGTTAATTTGGCTTGGTACATATTGTAACATATACTGAAGATTCATTATAATAGTTTCTCTATTATTTTCCATAGTAATTTTATCCAAACTGTTATAAGTAAAACTTATATTATTTTCGTCTATTACTGACATTATGTCTAATCAGTTTATAGTAATTGTTTTGAATTTCTCTTTATCGTCTTTGTCTTTTTCAAATACATCTTCTACTGCTATATTTAATTCTAGTAGCTCTTCTCTTGTGAAGAATTTGAATAACATGAATACCCGATTCCTAGTTATGTTTCACATCATCTGATCTATACTATCCGTTAATGGAGTTAGTTTAGATTTATATTGATTGAACTTAACATCAACTCATGCTTGAGTTCTTTCAATAGCTCAACCTCAACCAGTTACATATGGACTCATTCATGATTCTTTTAGAGCTGTTCACTCTACCATTTGCATAAAATTCATTGGAGCAAAGTCTGTTACTCATAATTGAATTTTTTCTATGTCTTGTGATCAGTTTGTCTTGAATGCTTTAAATGCTTTGAAATCTAATTTACCAGATTTTCACATTGGTATATTACCAGATATCTTGAACATTGGTCATAGATTTAATTTTAGATTATCTATAAACGCATTCCATAATGTATTTTGTAAATCTTGTAATACTGTTAATTTATCAGATATACCATTTGCATTTCATGTTCCTGGTATTTTACTAAATGTTACTTCTCTAATTTCTCATAAGTTATATTTTCTATCTCAGTAATATACTAGATTTCAATTAACGAATATATATTTTTTATCGTTAGTTACATATTCAACTAATTCATATGTAGATTTATTTGTATTCAAGAAATAGTTTTTACTATCTTCCTGGACAGAGTCATCTCAGTATCATGCTAATAATCATGCTTGTGATGCACATGTAGATAAGCTATAATAATCCGTACTAACGTCACTATTAAACCATTGACTTGTTGATGTTAATGCCTTAACTGGATTATAATCATACATTGAAAATCTAGAACTGAATTGATCTTTATATGATTTCAATATTTTTTTGAATTTAACTATGGTTGATTTTTTTGCTTCTGGAGAATATTCAGCTAATACTAATGGTAGAACCTTTTTTATTATTCCATCTCATGTCATGAATGTTCTTACTATTTTATATGCAGAACTATCTAATCATTTAGATCTGTCATACATAACATCAAATGCTGATAAGTATTGCATACTTGGCATCTTGATATCTTTCTCAATAGTCTTTCAAAAGAATGTATCTTTGAATTTTTCTTTTATGAAATAATCTTTAGCATATCATTTTCAAATAATTAAAGCTTCTTTAGTTACTTCTTCTAATACTCTCTTTCAAGTATTTCTGAAATCAAAAGCTCTAGTACATTGTTTTTTTAGTGCTTCCTCTGATACACCTATTTGATAACCGAAATCAAATATGTTACTAAACATAGTATCAACAGCTGATGATACCATAGGATAATTTACATTTGATTGCCAGCTTTCTATAGTTGCTAATCTTTCCGCAACAAATCATAAATATTTTTTATAGTTATTTATATATTTTGGAAATATATAATTATGAAAATCAACAGATGTTTGGGTTATAACCTGTTTGATATCATCTATTTCTTGTTTAAATTTAGGATTTAATTTTTGTTCTTCTCAATCTAATATAAATTTTTCTTCCATAATTATTTATTATTAATATAATGAACCATAATAGTTTGAAGCAGTTTCTTCTGTGTCAGTATATCCATAAGTTTGATAACTTCAAATCTCTTTCACATAAGCTTCCATATCTTCTTTTGTTTTAAGTCAAAGTATAGAATACATATATAGTATTCAATACGCAGAACTTAATACTAAGTCATCTTTCTTTTTTCCTTTTCATTTATATAAAATGACTTCTCATCTTCATGACTTCATTTTAATAAAATTATTAAGTTGGTCAATTAAATCTGTATTTGTGTTTGGTATTTTTAATAAGTTAGTAGAAAATACAGTTGCCATTGTTGTGATTATTAGTCACTTACTGCATGTATAGTATCTATGTTTTTTATTAAAATTTAAATCTCATTGTCCTGTAGATTTTATCCATACATCAACTACTGAGTTTGTATCTTGTTCTGATACAGCTTCTCATACTCATGATCTATCTCATATAACTAATAAATTTTTAAATTTCTTTTTATACTCACCAGCATATTCTAATTGCATTCAGTATGTTAGATTAGACATCTTGATACTTGATTCGATAACTCAATGAGTTAAGTTTATAACTGTTAATCAAGCTGTATCATCTAGTTTACCTAAATCAAATCATAGTATTCTTGGATCGTCCATAGTATATCTACTACTTAATTCTGGTACTATTACTCAACCTAGTTGAAATACATTAGATTCCTCTAGTATTATACAATATCATTTAGAATAAAATTCTCTATCTCATTTTTTTCTTAGTTCGGCTTTAACTTTTTCTAGTTGCCTATTCCGTTCTTCGTTACTTTTTCATCTTCTCATTATTTCGTTCTCATCAATAGTGATTCTATGTGAACTGATTTCTTGATCTCATACTTCTCAATCAATTAACAGTCTATAGAACCAATGGTCTACTGGTGTTTCTTCATTTATAGTAGAACATATAAAGAATTCTTGTGTTTCGAATGCTGCTCTTTGATGAAATGATGTCCAGAAGTCATCTGGTATTCTAGTTGCTTCGTCTATTATTGCTAAATCAGCAGCTACTCATTCTCATATATGCGTTCATAGGTTCTTGTTTCATGAACCGAATCTATGTAATGATATTACCTTTAGATAATTTCAAGTTATATTACACTTAACTGAGAATGGTCATATCTCAAATGCTTTCTTTCAGTTCTTTAGTCTAGTTCTATCTAAATCTCCTATGAATGATTTAAGGTATTCCATGAATTGTGTTCAGATATTTTCTTTATCTGGTACAAATACCTTTATTTCTCTGTAGTTTCTTCATCAGAACCCTGGTCTACTGTCTAATAATCCTCTACCTCATATGTATGCGGCCTTGAATGTCTTACCTTGTCCTCTACTTGTAGCTAATATGTTATATTTTTTCCGATTAATCAGTACGTTTTTACCCCATCAAGTTAATTCGAACTTAGCGAACTGCCTTAATAGGTGGGTATATGCATACTCTCTGTTTGGATCTCATACTTCTTTGTTGATAAATCATTGTTTTACCTCCGCAGCTAGTACAGCTTCTAGATTAAAGTCTACTACTTTACCAGTTGCTCTTTGATTTCACATTCAAACTCTTGATTGCTTTAGCTTAGCTCAGAATCCAACAGCTCAAGTTTCTTTATCGTAGAATATTCATAGTCATTTAATTAATGCTGTGTATATTATGTACTGTAAATCATCTATTCATTGTCATTTAGCTAGTGGTCCTATGAATCATTGCATTAATGTTCATGATATTTCTTTTCAAGTAGTTTGTATTGGCAATGTTAGTGAAAAATTCTTTCATCAAAAGAATTCATTTAATAATCCTTTGTCAAACTTGAATAATAATTCTCTGTAATCAGAATGTTTATATTTTTTAAATATCTTTTCATCTAATACTCTGAATGTATTCTTTACTTCAAGATCAACTGGAGTGTATAAAATCTTTTTTTCATTTTGCATTACTCATCTGTCTACAATAAATCATGCGATGAATGATTGTAGTGCATAAAACAATGCAGGAGTTATCATTTTTGGCTTTTGTATATCTCTTAATGCAATCATTACTTAATTTTAATTAAGGATTTAATGTATGAGCTTTGTTTGAAATGAACGTATCTATATTTCAATGAACCTCTTTGTACAAATATTTTTTTGAAAGTTCCTATTCAGCTCAGTGTAAGTTTTCACTTAACAAGAGTTGACTCTGCAATAAAGTCTTTTAGTAATATTAACATTAATGCTCAATCTTTTTTTGATATTCAATGTCAGTTCATATATTCTATAAAATCTTTAGAAGTATTTCATTTAAAATATTCTCATTTAGTATTTCAATTTTTCATTTGGATTTGGTATATTAAATAAATTAATGTTCAATCATTGATCAACCTTAACTCAATATAGTTTTAGAAATAATTTTAATGTTTCTAATTGAATTTTATTATCTGATATAATATCTCAATTATTATTTATTGTCATAGCATCCATTAGTTCTTCAATCTTGTCTGCTATCTTACCGCTTCATATTCATTTTTCTTTAAGCGCAAGAAGCACCTCCTTTCATATGTGAGGTGCTTCTGTTACTTCTGTTTTTACATTTACTATTTCTGAACTCATCTTCTAGTTGTTAAGTGTTATTCACCTCCCGACATACTTAGTGGTAATGTTGGGTTAAGTCATCTAGTATAAGGTTTAGATTGCTTACTTACATAAGTTTTCTTTTCCTTTAATCATTTAGATTTTTTTGGTGCCCTTAACTTTATACTCTTTTTTCACGCATAATCAACTTTTTTTGTAGTACTATATGTCTTAATTATTCATTTACTCTTATATCAATAGAATAATTGTTGCATTAAGAATTTATCATATTGCTGTTTAGTTCTAAAAGTTTTGTTGTTAATTGGGAAGCTAGAAAATTCTGGAGTCTTCTTGTTGTAATTACTTATGTAACCTCAAGAATTTGGAGATAAGTATTGTAATTTATCTTGCATTGCTTTTTGTAGTGGAGCAAATTGTTTACTGAAGTTAGGTCTTGCTCATGAGAATGAACTAGATCTATACTTAGGGAAGTAAACATTACTAGCTCAGTATGCAGCTTTATTAACTGAATTAGCATACATACTCGCATCAAAGTCAATTCATTCCTTAGATGTTTTATATATCCGATTAGTTAAAAGCTTTTTAGATTCTTCAGTTAACTTATTAAACTCTTCTCAGTTGCTTAATAAATTATAATTCGACTTAGACATTCACATAAGTACTGCTGCCTTATTGGCTGCTTTTGCTTTTCATGATAGCGTTGGTAACTCATCTATTCATTTTAAGAATTGATTTGTAACTTTTACTGCTGTGTCTCAGTCTCATATTCATTTGAATGCTAATGCATATCTACTATGTAGTCTTGAAACATTAGTGTCTTCAGTAATGTTTTGTCCTATTAGATAACTTTTGTTTACTAATTGTAATACATCATACTTACTGAACTTTGTGTTCTCGAATGAATCTTCTAGTTTGTCTAGTAGGTCTCAGTGCTTAGATGTGATATGGTTTTCGATTACTTCGAATACTACATCTCAATTTAAGTTTAGATAATCTTGATATTTTAATAAGATATCTCTTTCTACTTCTTGCCATTGTGATCACTCTAATATCTTATATCAAGATGGTCAAACTTTTCATTGAGTTTCTTTATATATCTTAGCGTAATTATCTTTTTCACTTTCAAAGAATAATGATAATGGAATTATATTTGGTATATCATGCTCAGATTCTAGATAAGCTAGAGTTTTTAATAACTGAGTTTTGTTTGTACCAACCATTCACATCATATCTTCGAATGTAGTTCAGTATGATGATAGCGCTTTTTCGATTCTGTCTCTGTAAAGCGCAGCTTCTTTAGTATCGTATTCTTCAGTAATCAATCAAGTTATTGGATCTTTCTTTTGGAATCAATAGTTCCCTACTTTATAAAATATATTTTTAATTATATCGTATTGTTCTTCAGTTAACTTATCTCATACTTCTCAAATTAATGTAGATAGATCATAGTCATTCTCTCAAGTTCCTATCTCTCATCATCTTACTAATGCTGATAGATCTTCATCGTCCATTACTATTTTGTTTAACTCTCTAGCTATTTCAGTTGTGATAGCGAATCCTCACTTATCAGCTTCTGTTCACATAATAGAATTATTGAAGTATGATGCTACTGATCTTAGGAATCATTTATCTTTAAATCTAGAATATATCTTTCCAGACATAAGCTCGTCAAATAATAAATCTTCTTTGTCTTGTCATCCTACTCAAGCTAGATTAGTTACTGAATTATATTTATTTGTATTATATATATCATTAGCTAACTCTAGCCCATTGTATCTCATATACCCAGTATAATGTTGGTCAAGTGCAAACTTAGCTGACTCAGCCCAGTTAGCTTCTTTTCATAACATAGCCTGTGTTGAATGATGATCGAATATTGTTTTTATGTATAGTGGTTGTTTGAATAATCTAAACATTTGTTTTACCATTCAGAATGTTGTGTAATTGAATTGATCTCATAATCAATCTCATAAATCACCAGACACTTCCCAATTTTTTGTCTGTGATCATAATGCTATCTCTAGAGAAACAATCTGATTATTAAATCATCTTTGGAATTCTGCTAACGATACATGAGAGTTTGGATTACTTTCATACTTTTCTAACTTAAGATATATTCAAGTTGTATACATTAAGTTCTTAGCAAGCATAGAATTGTATGCGAACCAATCATCCATATGGGCTTTGAATCTTCCGTAGTCTCAACCTCTTAGTGATAGTACTGCATTAACTAATCCTAATTCTCTTTCAACTCATGTTGCCGCTTTATGATATGACCATCACATTAAGTATCACATTGTTTGAACAAAGAATCTTGTTGCGAAATTATCAAAGTAATTATGTGCATGTGAGAATACTGTGTCTCTGTATATTCAAGCTGATGTTACAACTCAACCTCCGGAGTCTGCGAATTCTTCTCTTACCTTATGTCTGAATACTCATAGGAAGTCTTCTCAATGCGCTACTACTTTTTTGTTGAAAGACATAACATCTTTCATTCACATTTGGTTTAATACTTTTCATATAGCTACAATCTTTCTCATATTCTCTAATGGATAATCTGCCGCTCATAATGGATTTGTTAAAATCATATGTAGCATCTTACTCGCATCTTTTGATCTTGAATGATTGTCTATTGATAATATACTCTCTGCTTTACTCCAGATATCATTGATTAAACTTCAATCATTCATTTCTTTTCATAATCAACTTCAGAATTCTTTAACTGATTCTGATCATAGTAAATTATATTTATTCATTATCTTTATAGATTCTGCAAGTTGATCGTAATTTTTATTGAAGTATGCTCTTAGCTCAATAGCATTAGGCGTTAGTTGTGTTAACCCTGCCCATATACCATTTCAAGTAAATATACTTCAAATTCAATATGTCATAAAGTAATGTACATTTTTGAAGTATCAAATTATTTTATCCATACCAGTTCTTTTTGGTGTGTACAAAAGGTCTATTAATATTCTTAGACTTCATTCTGATATTTCTGTTTCTCATAATATTTTTCTGAAAGCTCACTCTGTTTGTATTCACATTGTCTTTAGTGATAGTTGAGCATTTCATTTATGAGATTCTAATGCATCGAATATAACTGAGTATTTCATTCATCACTTATAATTCTCATGAATTTTATATCATATTGATTCTAATCAATTCAGTTTTATTGATACAGCACTTACTACTTTTTCAGAATAATCTTCTAATCATTGTATGAATTTAGTATCTTTAAATAATTTATCAACTAAGTTAGCTGGAATTATATCAAAATGCTTTTTCATTTTTGTTAATAATGCGTCATCTATTTTATTAACTACGAATTCTCAATTAACATATCACATTAATTCATATTGTATTTTTCTTCATATAGCTCAAGTATCTTGTATTCAATATCATTTTAGTATCTTACCTATTCATGTTTTAGATCTTAGTAACCATGAGTCACTAAAATGTTTTATATGATCTAGATTAGCGTTTCTTATTGAATCTCACACATTCATGAAATCATTAATTGCATTAAATGATTTTAAAATGAATGGTGCATATTTTTCTACTATAGATGAAACTCTTAATGTTACTACTCTATCAGTAGCTAGTACTTGTTTTTCAACTCAAGATAATACTTCGAACATTGTGTCCGCATTACCATCAGTAATGTCTGTACTTATTTCTGGAAGTTCATATGATACATGCTCTTTAGTTTCTGGCATTATATTTATTTCATCTAACTCTCTTTCTATTTTACTTATAGATTCTAGCTCGTCATACTTGTTAGTTAATTCTTCTTTCATAAAATTAATATCTACTCAAGTTTCTGCTGCGTCCTTTGGGGCAATAGCTGAGTTATATATTTTTTGAAAATCTTTATTATACTTAGCTTCAGAAATTAAATTTGGATCTGTAATTTTAGTAAGTAGCTCTGCATCTAATTCTCAATCTGTAATTTGTTTATTAATTAAATCAATTTTATTATTTAATTCTCTATTAGTAAACTTAAGATTTAGAACCTTGTCTTTATTTGTTAACAGATTTAATATTTTATATTCTCATTCTATTATAGAATGCATTATTGCTGCCTCATAATATAGTCTTCAATCTTTTGTATCTTTCAGATTAACTAATGAATCTATTATTTCTTCTTTGTATAATTTTTCTTTCAAAGCATATTTTTCTTTGTTGTCTAAATATTTCAAAGATGATATTGTTTTTATATATTCTTTGAATGTTTTTCATTTAATTAATTCAACATCTGGAATTTCGCTTATAAGTGAACTATAATTGTCAGACATCTCAAGTAAATTTTTCTTACTTAAATAATCTACATCTAGACTTTTATATTTAGTTCATTTGAATATTCTATTATAAAGTTTTTTAAACTCAGTTGGTTTTCAATTTAATGTAAAGATATTATTATCAATCCATCTTATATTGTTTTGAGTATTAATTAACTTAACTAAGTTTCAGTAATCATCATAGAAGTCTTCCATGAATTGTCTTTTAGTTCAAGTTAATGGAAATATTTTATCCATTAAGTTTTTTCATATATATGATTGGTCAAGCTCATACATTATTTGTTGTATTCAAATTGGATTTAATTTATCTCAATTCTTGTACATCATTGATAGTGGAGCTATCTTCTCTGTCATGAATTCATGAATCTCTAATAAGTCTGCTTGCTTATACGCATCTCACTCTTTTGTTTTGTTTAGTAAATCTCATATAAGATCTACATACCAATATTTATCAAAGTTAGCTTTATCGCTATTTCAGAAATCCAGAATTAATTGCAATAGTGAAGAATATTTTTCATAGAACGATCTATTGAATTCTTTATTTAGACTTCATATATCTTTGAAACTATATTTAATATTTTGTGCATAACCCTCACTATAGTCGTGTTTTATTAATTGTTTTAGATCTTGTCAATCCATTGATAACATCTGAGCTAGATTTTTAATTGTTCTACCAGTGGCAGATACAACTCATATTCTATTCTTAGCATCAAGTGCTGATATTCTAGAATCAATTAATGATGATACCATTTCTACGTCTGTGTCCTTAGTAACTTGTTCTGCAACGATGAAATCATTATTGAACTTTCACATTCTATCTAATCAGTCTGAGAATTTCTTAACATCTATTCCAGCATCTTTTAATAATTCAAGAGCTATAACTTCTCACATTGTATCTTCAGTTCAATCTTTTTTGAATGCAGATACGAAGAAGATATGATCACCATCATTATCTCATTCTAATTTTAGATATGTACTAAATGGATTTGATACAACTGCATCACCAGATAATCATTCGAATTCAGAAAACTTTTCTAAGTTTTCTTCAACTGTTATTATTTTATAAACTCAAGTATTATATTTTGATGGTACAGGATATCTGTATCAAACACTATAGATATTATTTTTTAAGTTTCTTAATTCTGTTTTAGATAATTCTGATAATTCTTTACTTGGATATAATGTTTTTAATGCATCGTTCTCTAATGTTTTATATAAATTAGATCTATTGCTTATTAACATTTCATCTGGACCAACCAATATACTTGATTTTTTTATGAACATTGATTGTCAAATATCTTTTGGTTTGTTAATAATTTGTGAAACTTCTGTTAAGAAGTCGTTTAGTTTATTGTTTAATATACTAGAACTTCACAATCATAATGATCAATGTTGAGATACTTGAGCTATTCTTTTGTCTATCTCACTATATATATCTCATCTAATAACTGGATCAGTTATATCTCACAATAATCTATTGAATGCTTTTCTAATTCTATTCTTTTGTATTAGATTAATTTTCTGTGCAGATTCTGTGCTTAGCGTTGATTTAATTGCATCAGAGACCGTTTGTCCCTCTTTCTCTTTAAACAAGTCTGTGGACGCATTTTTGAAGTACTGAGTGGTAGTTCATGATACTTCTCATACAACTCTTCTTCTTCTTCAGTTAATATTTACATACTTAGGATATCATTTATTGATAACACCTCATTGTATCTTCGCTGATGAAGCTCATATGAATACAGCATTATCAATAGCTATATCTTCTGAGTCTATTGAATTAATAATATTAATTAATGATTTACCTAGAAATCTTTTGTTTCATGATTCTCCGAAGAAATGATCTTTGAATTCTCAGTAAGTTCATTCGTCAATCATTTGATTAATTCTTTTCTTACTTCATATTCATTGTATCTCTCATCTCATTACTGCTAAGTCTCTTGTAACATATGATGTTCAATCTTCATTATCATTAATAAATGTTCTGATAAATGCTTCTTTGAATTTTTTAACATCTTTAGTTTGATTATAATATTTTGAAAATGCTGATATATATTCAGCTGTTATTCAAGTATATGTTCATTCTAAAATATCTTTTATATCTAATTCATCGAAGTCTTCAATAATTGCTTCTGCTCTCTTAGCGAAAGCATTTAATGATTCATTAGTTCTTTTTGTTATATTTAGTTTATCTAAAACAAACTTAGGTATATCTATATCTTCTTCTAAGATATAAGTATTGATTGGTATATCAACATCATCGAATGTAGAGTAGTTACTCATTGTAGATGCTTCTCTTTTTTTAATAGCTTTAGTTGTTTCTATTACAGTTGATTTTCATTCAGTGAATAATTTCTCATCTGCTTCAATTTCTTTTTTAAAGTTTTCAAATGTTTTAGATTCAGTTAAGTGTTCACTAACTATCTTTTTGAAATCTTTGAACTCAGTTATCTTGGAATTATTTTTAATAAATCAGTTACTGAATGCGTACTCATTTTCATAAAACCATTCTTGAAATTTATTTTTATCAGTAATAATTTTATCTGTAAATTCTTTTGGTGCTTTATAGAATTGGTATACTGATGATTTATCTCAGAAGTTTCATGCGAATATATATCCGTTATCAAGTTTAGATCTTACTCATGATTGTGATAACATTCATTCTAAGAACTCATCTGAAGTAAATATACGTTTTCATTTAGCATTAAGTCTTGTTAATATTTTTCTATCTAAATCAGTAACTCCTCCATTCATTATTCTTTTGAATAACTTTGTAGCTCATACTGGTGAATCTAAATCTAATATTTGATCCCACATTTTTAATGCTTGAGTTTTGTCTTTTATTGTTTTAACTTCTTTTAGTAATCTGTTTTTATGTCTTCTAATTTCTCAATTAAGATTATATGTTCTAGGTCCTTTCTTGAATCAGAAGTCTCATATACTTCATATAGTAAAGAATACTGAGTCCATGTCAGCAGCTAACATATTATCTATTTGAACTATCTTATCGAATCTTGCTCAAGTTTCTTGTTCATTAATTCATACGTTCCATTTTGTTAATTCATTTGAATCAACTTTATGGTTAACTGATTTGAACTTAATATATTTTCACTTATAAGAATCTTTGTTTCTGTAATCCTTGAATAATCTTAGGATTTCTTTTCTGTCTTTTATTAAGTTTTCATGCAATTTTTTATTTGCATTTACTTTTACTCAGTTTCTATCTACGTTTAGTTCTACTTTATCTGTTATGTTTTTAATTAGTTTATCTAATTCAGCTATCATATTTCTTCATCATCCTGCCTTGTATTGTATTTTTCAATCAACTACGTCAGTAGCATACAATCAATTAACAAATGTTTTGAATTCTTCTGATCCTCTGTATAGATCATCAATAGTTTTGAACTTAGTTACTTTCTCTATTCAAGTAGCTTTGTATTCTTTTAATTGTAAGTTACCAAGTTTCTTACTTAGTTTTTTAATATCAGCTCTGATTCATTTATTTAATCCGAAGAATTCTAGTTTAGCTTCTGTTGCTGTTTTTAAAAATTCATTTAGATTATAGGCTGCGTCTACCTTGCTTGTTACTAATAAGGCTTTTCATGTCTTAGCGTCATCAATAGAGAATGCTACTCTTCATTTTACTTTATCATCTAGTCTTCTGATAAATAGATCTCTATCTACTCAGTTTATTTTTAATACTTTTCAAACAACTTCTTCTTCTCATTCGTCTAACTTAATTTTATATTTAGTTTTATCTCAAGTCTTCATATCAGCTGATGTGATATTAACTGTTTTGTATTCAGCTTCTAAATCAGCTATTTGTTTTTCTAATGATAATATTCCATCAGCTTCTTTTACAATTACTTTTTCGTATTTCTTTCAAGTAAAGAAATCTATAATTGAATCCGTTACTGGTTGGTGCTTGTTTGTTGCATTATCATTTACGAATCCTCTAATCCATTTAGTGAAAGGGTTGTCTTTCATAACTGTATCATAATCTAATAGATGAGATTCTTTTGTATATCAACCTAGAATTTTTTCTATATCTTCTATTATTATTGTATTATCTATTAGTTTATTATTTTTTGCATTGAATACAGTCATTGCTACATCTTTCAGATTTCATTTGAACTCTGAAACTTCTTGTAATATTCAATCAAGTTGATCTGTAGTTGCCTTATAGAAATCTAATCACTTGATTTTATCTGCAAATATTTTTAATACTTGCTTGTCTTCCTTGCTTAATGTTTTTACTTTTTTAAGATTTGTAGTCATTGCTGCCGCATCTTCTTCCATAGTAGTTATTTCTTTCTTAAATAAATCTTTATATTTATCTAATAATGAAAGTAGTCATGCGAAATCTTCTGCGTGAGATTTCATATAACTAGACATCTCTTCAGTATATGCATTACTTAAGAATGTAGTATCGTTGGCTTTTTGTTGCTTTTTATTAAATGCTATTCTATCATCTACTTTACCAATAGCCATTTCAAATTCTTCTATTCTTACATCAGTTCCTCTGTATGTATTAATAAAATCATTTAGCTTTTCTTTTTCTAGTTCTAGTTTTTTATTATCTATATCTAGTCTTTTTAAATATCATTCCCATTTATTTTTAGCTATATCTAATATAGGACTCTCAATATCTAGTCATTGTTTTTTTAACATCTTAGCTGATATAGCATCAGCCATTTTTTTATTTAGAAGTATTTCTGAAAATACTTTTTTGAATTCTGCCTTATCTAGATTTTTCATCATAGTATCTATAAGTACTTTATTTTTATCGTACTTATAGGCTAGATTATATATCATTGGCTCTAATGAGTTTGTTATCTTTGCGTCCTTAAACATATCAAATACAAATTCTTGTACTTGTTTTATTCTTGGAGAATCTTTTAATATAGTTTTTACTAATCAAAATACTTTTATCTTATCTACGTTATTAATTTTATTTAATAGATCTGTTTTATTTCAATATGAATATATTGTATTTACTTTTTCTATTCATACATCTATATCATGTCTTCAATTAGAATATGCGAAATCTAGTATCTCATTCCTTATTGATGATACCTTGTTTATAAACGTACCCATTGTTCCCTTAGCTTCTAATACAACATCGTTAATCGCAGAATATATATTCTCTCTTCAAAGTATTCAACTTCAGAAAGTTAAATATATTGCATTCTGTAATTTTCAATCTGTCTTAAATTTTGCATTAGGATAGAATGATCCATATGCTAATATGAAATCTGAATCTATTTCTGATAGCTTATCTAGTACTAAGTCTCCAGAAGCTAATCATAAATCCCTATTCTTATCCATTACTGTTCAACTTAGATCGTTTATATGTATAGCATCTTTCTTAACATGCTTATCTCAAACAATATCTTTAACTATATTATTAGCTAGTTTTGCAAACTCATCTAATATTTCTTGATTAAAGTTTTTATCTCATACTAAAAAATCTAAAGATGTTACTCATCATTTAGTTATAAGTGTTTCAATTTTGTTTATAACAAAGAACTCATTGAACTTATCGTGTCAATTATTATATTTTTTAACAAACTCTTTTATGTCAAATAGATTATTTTTAACCGTAGACTTAATTGTCTCTGACATATAAGTCTCTCAAGTTTGTTTGTATATGTAGTCTTTGTATTCTACTCAGTCTTTTGTTTTAAAACTAATCATTCAATCCTTAACTAAGTCTTTGAAGTTCTTAGTTTTTAGATCTTCTATATCAGCATATCTTACGAATATATCTTGATTAGTATTTGGTAGTTTAATTGTAATACCATTTGTAACCTTTTTAGTACCGAACTGTCTAGTGGCCTTATTTAATAATGTATGTAGCTTATCAACATCTCTATTGAAGTCTTCTATAATTATATTAGTTAAGTATTTTCAATCAGATCATTTTTGAACTTGCGAATCTAGAGATTGTATTATTTGTTTAGCTTCTTCTCTTATTTGAATTAACTCTGGATTCTTTGCGTGTTTATAACTAATAACATTTCAAGCGAATCAACCTCATACATTGAATGCTTCTTCGTTTAATTTAATTAATTGTGATACTTGGTTTCAAAGTATTTGTTTTTTAAGATTGTCTGTAGTTCATATGAATGCAGACATATTTGATTTCAAGCTTTTTATATCATCTAATTGTAATCACATTATTTGTCAATAATCTTTTGCTAATGCATAACCTCATTCAGTTAATAGTCATTTCATTTGATTATCTTCCATTGTAACTACATGATCTTTAATCATGTTGTATACTCCTCATTCAGTATTTAATTCATCTGCGAATTTCTTAGGATTAAATACAGTTCAGAATAATCATTCGATTCAGTTTTCTAGAAAATCAACAGCTTCTTTTTTACTTAATGCAACTCATTTTAGTTTTCATATATCTATAAAATCTAATATTGCTTTCTTTTTATCTCAATGCATAAATTCATATGAAACAGCATTTGATATTAATGATTTTCATCATTTGAATTTTAATGGAGCTAGATCAAATAATAAATTTGATATCTGATTAAAACTCTCAAGAGTATTAGTTGGCGCTTCCATCATTAGATTATCTATAACTGGATCTACCGCAGCTCAATATAGTTGTGATGCTCATACTCATTCAACAAGATTACCTACAATAGTTGCAAATGTTTTTTTACCAGCAATATTTAATGGTATCTTTGTTATTCATGTTTTTAATTTTCCAGCAAATCTATCTAACGCTGCTGGGGCTTTAGTTAATTTTGTTAAATAACTAGCACCAACTAAAGATAATATAGCATCTGAATTATATGTAAGTGAACTTGTTATTTTATCCTTAACTCATTCATTAGCATAAATAAGATTTCTTGTTTCTTGTTTTATATAATGTGGAACCTCGTCTCATTCTACATCATAAGCTTCATCTATTGTTCTTTGAACTGTATCTCACATAAATGAGAATGCATCTAGATATGCCTTAGGATTAAGTATTTTAAAATTCCTATCAGCGAATTGACTTACTTCTTTATATTGAGCGATTCAAGTTATGAATCATTCTCTATCTCTTAGTAATCTTTTTTCTTCTGGATTTAGTTTAGTCCATACTTGTTTCAATGCTTTGTTCTTAACATCAACTTCAGATAATCATTTGTTTTGTTTATCTTGTTTTACTTCTATATATGTATTAAGAAATTCAATGTTCATTTTATAATTAACCTTGTTTATTTCTCTTGATTTTTTTGCTAATTCTTTATTTCATTTTAATTCATCCATTCATAATAGATTCAATTCGTAATTATAATCAACAGCTATGTTGTCTATAACCGCATCCTTTACATCATTGAATCATAATATGTCTGCTGATTTAGTAATGTTTGATAATCATACCATTTCATTTTCTACTCTCTGAGTAGTTAGCTCATATATCTTTCATTGTAATTTTAATGTTTCATTATTGGCAAGCTTATCAGCGTTACCTTTATTTACTTCTTCATATTTCTTATACCCTCAATACATATTTTCGTCTACATATGTTTTCATTAAATCTTCTGATTCTTTTATCTTAGCATTAGTATCAGAAAGTTTTTGATTTATTTCGTTTCACATAGATAATAAATAACTCTGATCATTCTGTGGTAACTTAGAAAAACGAGCAGACTTAAAAGCAGAATAGTCTTCTAGGTCGTCAATTACTGTGACTCACTTAGCCGATAAATATTCTGCTTTTGTTTGGTCCTCAAAATCTAATAAGCCTTTATATTTTTTATCAGCTATTAGTTTTTCTTGTTCCTGGATTATTCATTGTTGTTTCTTTTGAAACTCTGATAACGTATTACCAAAGGTGTCTTTATCTACTCACTTGATTAAATTTGAAGATACTTCGTCTCATGCGATAGCTTCTTTTCCTAAACCTCATAACGCCTTTGTGAAATCCCAACCCATTTCCCATCATGAAATATTTTTCATTTGACCAGATATTGCTTTTTCTTCTGGAGTAAAAGTTGTTGTATCTGTATTTACCTTTACTCATAGTGGATCTCAAAACATATTTACATCTAAGACAGCTGACTTAGTTGCAAAGTTTATAGTTCTATTGTAGGCGTTCTCAAAAAATGATGGTGCACTTTTTGTAAAGAATTCTGGTACGTCCTTTACTAAGTCTACTGTTGTTCATACTGTACCAGATATTAAATTTTTAGCTCAACTTGTGGCTCTTCATATTTGGTATCATACGCTTTCCATAAATGGTTTTTCTACTCCCTCTAACGAAGTTGAATTGTTTTCTGCCATATGTTATTTCATTAATGATAAAAGTTTAGATTCAGATTTTTCATCTATTTTATTTTTAATTACTGATAAGTAAGCATTCCTTTTATTTTTAAATTCTTTTTTTATTAAGTCTTTATTTCAGTCAATAAAATTAATAACTTCTGTTTCTCATAGTCATTCGAATAAGTCGATAAGCTTTACTGTGTTTAGTTTCATAGCTCATCATAAACCTTGTCAGCTATATTCTTCTCCGCTTTTTCAAACGAAGCTCCATATCTTATTGTTCAATGATACTTTTTCTGGTGTAATAATAAAATCAGAATAATCTTTATCCCCCTTAAGTATACTTTTAATCATACTAAAATCAAATTCTCAATTATTTTCTTTTTCTATTTCAAAGGATAATTCAGTTATAATTATTCAGAAATTAAATCAAACCATAGCTGGATCTTTTCTATATGTAGTTGCTTTACCTAATTTCTCAGCTACTGTTCTTGGATTATATATCTTAGTTCATTTCTTTATTCTCATTTTTAATGAGTCAGTATATGAAAGTAATTCAAATAATAGTTTTAATCTACCATCAATATTCTCTATATCAATAGCCTTAACTCTTTCTAGCGTTGGTAAAAATGAATATCATTTTTGAGGTATCTCATTTTTCATGTCTAATAAAAACATATTTTTGTTATTAATAAATAAACACTTTTATTTTATATAAATAAAAGTGTTTTGCAAATTTAATCCTCTATATGTGAAAATCAACTATATGTGTCATCTAATATATTGTAATGACATAGGAATCATTTACACCATATCTTTCATCTGATTTTTCAGAATATGAATTTTGTTAATCAGTCTTCTCTGACTATATGGATAATTACATTGGCTACTTGTTTGATAGCACTCGCATCTTTGAAACTATCATTTGTTGGAAATGAATTGTTTAGTTTTCTATAATGAGCTACTAAGAATATTGCTACATTATGTTTTCTAGATATCTCGTTTATTTTATGCATAGTATTCTCTATTTCTAAATCATTTCTATTCCCTCCGTCTTTCTTTTGGAAATAATGTAGATGATCTATCATGAATACTTTTGTTCAAGTAGTAACTTCTATTTCTATAAGTTTAATCAAATCGTCTATACTAACCATTCTTTGTTTTTCAAGTTCAGTTATTGTATTGAATTTTTCAGATATAATCTTCTGAGCTTTATTGATATAAGAAATATTATTTGGATCATAATATCTTCAACTAACATGAGTGTATTCATTGTTCATAAAGTCTGGAAAGTTCCATTGGTCTCTACCGTGAGCCTTTAATATTCTATTTGTAAATGAGAATAGGTCTTCCTTTCAGATATCTTCCATTCTATCTTCAAGAGCATACTTGGTTACTTTAATATCTTGACTAGCTAAACTCATTGCTAATTGATTTATGAATGTTGATTTTCAGTTTCATGACTCTCAACCTATAACATAAACCTTTCATCCGTATATTCATCAGAATATTTTATCCCATATTGCCCATCCCCATTTGATTACTTTCGTAGGATCAGTTGCTAATAATTCTGTTTTAGCATTTGTTATTTTAGTTCAGAAACTAATATGTTTGAATGCTCCATTGAAAGTTCCTTTGTGAAAATTTTCTGCTGCTTTTTGTGCTTCTGTTAAATTCATTATTTATTACTTATGTTTTAAAATTGCTTTGAACCATTGGAATGTTTCATTGTTATTATATCAGTAGAAGTTTTTTACTAATGCAAAGTTACACCACTGACTATTAGAATCTCCCCAGTTGAAAAATCTACTTCATCAATTAACGATGGCATTGTTATCAGTACTATAGAAGTATCAAGTAAATCATCATTTCTTATTCTTGAAATTTCTCTTTCAGTCATATGGAAAATCTGGTACTAATATTTGTGCAATATCATAAGCTCTGATTTCATTTATAGTTTCATAGAACTTATTATCTGAGCCAGACATTTTTAATTTCTGTTCGATTTCTTCTTTTCTTCTTTGTTCTTCTAGTTGTTTTTTCATTCTAACTTTTCAAGCATATTCTTTTATGTTTGAAATTAGTTCTGATTTAATATCTTGTTCTGCTATTATTTTTACAAGTGAACCATTCTTTTGATTAACACTTCCTGGAAGCCTTAGAATTCTAGCTATATTTTTACAAGCATTATCTGCATAGAGTACTTCATCTCCCCAGAATTCATTCCACATATTATATATTTCTTGTACTCAATTAGCATAATCTTCTTTTGATATATCTCATATATGATTTATATAATAGATATGTAAGCCATTTCAAGTGAATATTATATATGACCATTGTGCAAATATACTTTCTTCTTCTGCTAAAAATTCTTTTAAGCTTAATCAGAAATCTATTATTTCCTGGTCGTCTATCTCTATTCATTTGAGTTCTTTTGAATTCTTCCTTATGTCTAAATCAATTACGAAGTAATTTTTAAAAGCGATATCTTCATCCTTTGCTCTATTATATCCTGTATATTCTAGATCAGTTCTTATTCCTGGTAAGAAGTAGATGTCTTTTGTTTTATTAAGTCATGCTTCTTCTTTGGTTATTATCTTTATTCTTCAGTTAACAAGTTTAGTATATTCTATATTTGTTTCTGCGTTAGAAAGTTTGCTTAACATTATAAGTATCAGTTAATATCTAAAAATTTATTTCATTCTTCTTGTTCATCAAATACCTTTGGTGGTGCTTTTTTAATCGTGTCATCAACGAACTTATGTATGTACCTTGTCTTCGTACCTCTTTCAAATCAAAAGAACGTATCGGCTGTTTTTATGAACTTCCATTCTCAATTAGCTATAGCTTCTCTTCTATCTTTTTTATATAATTTAATAGCATCTATTATTTTTTCATAATCTAATTCGGAAAGCAGGGATATTATTCTTTCATTTGCTAACTTCTTATTTGTTCTTCTTTTATGTCCTTTGAATAACAACTCGTAGTTTTTTAAAACTTCAATAGCTAATGGTTTCTTTTTTTCATTTGCTGATGATACTTCTTCTTTAGAAGAAGTTGTATTATTATATGTATTATTATCCTTTCACATTTGTGAGGGACCCTCCCCCTGTTTTGTGACATACCCCTCCCCCACTTTTGTGAGGGAGGTTTTAAAGCAAACTCTCAATATTCTATTTAGTACTTGTTTAGTTCCTGGTTTATAGTTTAATTTTGATGTGATAAATCCCTTTGATATCAAGCTTTTGATTACTGATGATACTCTTGTAAGTCATAGTCAAAAGAAATTCATGAAGTATTCATTTGTAGCAAAACATCATTGGTCATTATCTAATGATCCTATCTCTACGAAGAATACCTTTTCTTGTAATGTCATTTTTTGTGAGGTCCATATTTCTTTTGGAATCCATATTCATTTGAAATCTCTCTCCATAATTATATTTTTAAGAATAAAAAAAATACCCATGAGCGCATTGGGAAAGCTGGCTCAAAGGTAAGTTTCTGCATTAGCTGTACTTAATATCTCACTCCTAATAGCTTTCCCAAACCAAGAGTGAAATATTAAGTCTATATTAAATAGAACTAATACATAAATATTATAGTTAATATTTTTTGTAATGCAAATCTTTTTTAAAGAAAGTTTTGACATAAGTTAAATACAGTATATACTGGTTTTACTTTATCCTTTAACAATAGCTTATGAATAAACGAGATCTCATAAAGCAAGTAGCTACTGAGTTTGGTTTACCTATGAATGAATCTAAGGCAATTCTAGATTGATTTATGAATATAATTAAACATAATCTCAGAGCATGAAAAGATGTTTTGCTTCCAACAGTATGAAAATTTACTGTACAGGAAACTAATAAGAGAGACGCATATAATTTTAAAACTAAAACTGTTATGCCTATTGATTCATATAAGTCTGTTAGATTTAGAGGATCAAGACAATTTAATAAAACTTTATAATTAACCATTACACAATATGTCTGAATGAAAGAAATATAATGAATTACAAGCTAATTCTTACTGAGCTGCTTTTGATAACGCTACTGTTTGAAAATTATTAGATGTAATTGATAAACAAATTAATTTTAAGAAAACAATAGATGATCAAAATGCCTCTCTTCAAAGCGAGCATGATGAGAAAATGAAAGATGTTAAACTTACTAAAGAAGAAAAAGCAGGAATCAAAGTTCCTAAACTTGAATTCAAAAATGATTTTGAAAAATTCCAATATGGTTTTGATAAAATGATTTCTAGATGAAAAACTCTATTACATGATACTGATGAAGTTTGAAATCTTAATATTAAAATATATGATGTTGTAGAAGAACATAACTATAGATTACTTGGTACATATAAAGTAGAAGTAAAAGACTTAGGTATGACAGCTAAAGATACCAAAGCATAAAAAAAATTTTTTGAAAACTACCTAATAAGTAGTTTTTTTTTGACTTAATTTATAAAAGGAATATTATTTAGTTACTTATTTTTTTATTAAATACATTATGGCATTACCTACTACAAACGTAAAAGTTTGAGAAACTAGATTAGATTGAGTTGATTATAAGAAATGGAATGGTTCAGCTTGGGTTGCTATTGTTTACAACGATGTTGATTGAGATGGTGAAAACGATGAAGCCGAAACATTAGCTATTGATTCAGTAGATACTATCAATATAGTTGATGACGCAGTTACTGAAGCTAAAGTTGTTGATGAAGCAATATCATTAGCTAAGACTAAAATTACTTTTCATACAGTTACTGTATTAACTAAAAGAACTACTTGAACTGCTACTGTTATTGATTCTGCTACTGTTATCTGAATTACATCTGCTTGAAAACAAAATCAATTCATAGATGATGTTGCAGTCGCTGCTACTACTCTTACTGTTACTCTTGCTGCTGCTGCTACTGCTGATAACACATTTACTGTTACTTGCATTAGTTAATATCCTATATATTAAAAGCCCTCCAGAAATTTAACGGGGCTTTTTTTGTTGTCTAATTTTTACACGACAAAAAGACACCAGTTAAGGTGCCTTTGCAATTATTACTCTTTGGGTAAAAGTATTAACATTATATTAATAATTTAAAATAATGCAACAAAATGATCATATAAGTTTGTGTAAAAAAATCTATATAGACTACACGCAAAAATTTTTTTAAGGTGGGTAGGGGAGTACTATACTATACTATACCCTACTACCCCAAAGACACCCCACAACCAAACTAAACAACAAAACGACAATAAAAAAAAACACGAAAAAAAATAAAAGAAATAAGAAAAATAAAAAAAAAGAAATAGATAATGATATGTGATATGGTATGTATATATATAATAAGAACACACACATATATATTAGTTAGTATATACACACACTCTGTGGTGGTGGGGGTGTTTGTTTTTTTTTATATTATATTAATGGGGTTTGTTTGTTTGTTAATATATATATATTACATATATATATATTATATATAATGGGATTATATATTGTTAAGATAATTAGATAGGATCTAATTATCTTTGTTTGTATTTTGGGAGGGAGGG
>JAQICV010000029.1 GCA_027858315.1 Candidatus Woesearchaeota archaeon | reverse complement strand
CATTTTCTATGAAAATCGAAAATGTAAAATCTCTTTTATTAGAAAACAAAAGAAGTATAAAAATTTTAGAAAATATGTTCTACAGCTTTAAGCACTTCACCTATGAGCCAGAATATAATAAATATGAAAAAATCTCCTACAATGACTTAAAATTTGGTGATATACTATTATCTTTGAAAAATGATGAAATAATTAATAGTAGTTGGGTATATAAAATGATATTAATAAATACCAAATCTCATATTGGTCATGCAAGATTGTTTTATGAAAAGAAAAACAACAAAAACTATTTCATAGATGTTCCAAAAATGGCTTTAAATGTAAAATTTAAAAAAACAGTCAAGAAATACGATAAAAATGTTATTGGTTTAGTTATGAGAAAAAAAATACAATTAACTAAAAATGAAGAAAAGATAATTATAGAGTACATAAAAAATAAAGTAATAGGAAAAAGATTTGCTTTTTTCAAAGGTGCTTTTTTATCAGTCATGTTCAAATCATATGACAAATTCTCATTCTATCAAAATTTAAAAAATCCTTTCTCGCCAAGATGGTCAGTTTTTTGTTCAGAAAATATTACAAGAATATATGAAAGTATTGGAGTTTTCATTGGCGATAAAGATGATGAAGCAACAGTAACTCCAGTTGATTTATTTAACAGTAAAGAATTAGAAGTTATAGGGTATATAGACTATTAAAATGATATCGAAAATAAAATATATTTTTTTGGCAATTTTTTGCTCGGAGAAGAAGAAATGAAAATAGACAAAGTGGAAGTTTTACATGTAAAATTACCATTTAAACACAAATTCAAACACTCCAGTCAATCCAGAGGTGAAACTGAAAACATAATAATTAAACTTTATTTCGAAAATGAAGAAGGGATAGGTGAATGTCTACCAAGAGAATATGTTACAGGTGAAAATCCTCAAACTGTAATAGAGACATTAGAAAGAAAAATAATACCATACTTCAAAGAAATTGAATTCAATTCATTTGAAGACATTTTAATTACAATTGATGGTTTTTTACCAAATATAAATAAAAATGAACTCTCAGCATTCTCAGCATATGAACAAGCCCTTCTTAACCTCTCAGCAAAAATATACAACAAAGATATAGAAGACATACTAAATTTTTATAAAATAAAATTCAAAAAAAAAGACTGTATTGAATACTCTGCAGTATTTGGTATTGATTCAAAATTAAAAATAATAATCAAATCTCTACTAGTAAAATTATTAGGATTTAAACATCTAAAGGTTAAAATTAGTAAAAATAATATTAAAAATTTATTTCTAATTAGAAAAATATTAAAAAATATTGATTTAAGAGTTGATGCAAATGAGTCATTTTCAATAGATGATATAGTAGAAACAATTGAAATTCTAAATCAAAATAAAATAAAATTATTTGAACAACCATTCAAAGTAGAAGATGGTAATATAAGGCAAATGTATAATTATTGTTTTACGAATAAAATTAAAATTATCTTAGATGAGAGCTTATGCACTTTTGATGACACAAAAAAACTAATAGGTCAAAAAGAAGGAGATATAGCAATGATTCGTATATCAAAAAATGGTGGAATTTGTAACTCATTAAAGATATATGAATTTTGTAGAAAAAATTATATACCAGTAATACTTGGTTGTCTTGTAGGAGAGACCGTTCTTACTAGATATAATTTATTATTGGGACAATATTTAGAAACTATTGAAAACGAAGGAGATTACGATTCAATTCTTTTTGAAAAACCAATATTTATTAATCCTAAATTCAACAAAAAGGGTAAGTTTAAAAACCTACCAATTTATTTAAATTTTAAAGATACCCTTAACAGTAGTTACAAAGAATTCGTAATTACTAGAAAATTATATTAAAATGGATAATAATACGGTCCCTATGGATATTGAAGGAGGATATTGTAAAAAAGGACTCGAAGATATTACTGAACATATTATATCTTCAATATTTGTAGGAGAAGAGAATTTAAATTCACTAGAAAATGTTGTAAATATATGGAAATGGGCAAAAAAGAATAAAATATCTAAAGAAGTATTTTTTAAAGAAGTTCCAGATTTTTATGAAGAATTAACTACAAAAAGAATATTAAGTAAAAATGTTCCTGAAGAATATAGAAAAAATTCAAATATTTTCTCAAAAAAAAAATGTTTTGTACCATACAATCATGTTCTTCAAATATTTAATAATGTAGAAGAAGAATTATCTGGAGACTCATTTAAATTTTTCCAAGCAGGAATAGAATCATTTGAAAATTCATTAAAAAATAAGATATTACCATTATTCTTCAAAAGAGATTTATGTGCATTATTTCAAACTGCTGTAGGAGTTAATTCTCAATACAATAGAAATAAATATTTCAAATATACAACTGAAATTCAAGAAGATAAATCAATTAGAGGTAAATTAGAAGTAACCCCTGAAAAAGGGATTGCACATCCAAAAAATATTATTTATTATAATTGGGGTCATTATTATGCTTTAATGAAAAAATTCATGGATCCAAATAAGTTTGAACAAGAACATACCAATAATTTTAGATTATATCAATTAAAGGATAAAGATAATTCGGAGTTAATTCAAAGGTTATCTTTTGAATTAAATGAAAATACTGGTGGATTCACAATTGAAGCTGATTATAATTATAATGGTGAGAGATGGTTTGACAAATATTCACCTGTTTCTATCCTAAAGAATAAATCCAAAAAAGTTCTTGAAGAACATTTAAGTGAAATGCAAAATCATCAAAAAAAAATTCAAAATGAGATTGATAGTAGAACTAATATAATTAAAGAATGTGAAAGAGAATTTAAAGATAAAGACCCTGAAGCTGCTTTTCATTCATTAAGATTAGGTCATATGATGAGCAAAGTAGGAATTCAATTAGGATTTTCACAAAAACAACTTTATGTAGCAACAGTTGGTTCAAGATTACATGATATAGGCAAATATTTAATCCCTAATGAAATTAAAAATTTACCAAGAAGATTTACAAGAGAAGAAAGAAGTTTTATGGAAGCTCATACATTACTAGGTGCTTATGTTTTATTAGAAAAAGGGGTAGAAGAAGAGATTGTGCAGATGGCATTATTTCATCATGAAGCAATAAATGGAAAAGGATATCCATTAAAAATAACAAAAGAAGTAATGGGAGTTGAAAATCTTTTAATACAAATACTTGACAAAATTGAAGCACAATATTCATCAAGAGTATACAGAAGTTCAGATTTAGATGCAAGTGATGTTACAACAAATATTAACGAAGATAAATATAGGGGTGATTTAAATCCTGATTTGACTGATTTCATGTTAAATCAATCCTGGCCAACTTTAATTAAAAGTGGAACTGTCCCACTTAATTATAGATTTGAAACAAAAGAAAAATACTCACAATTAATGGAGAAAGAAATAGGTTATGTTAAAGGACACCACAAAGATTTTGATGTTACAATTCCAATTTCAATATCAAATCTACTTGAAGAATACAAATCTCCAGTAATTTTTGATAAACAAACATTAAAGACTAGAATTAAAGAAGAAATTAGTAGAACCTATCATGAGAAAATAGAGACTACAGAATATAAATCCTTATTTAAAAAAATCATCCCAGAAAGTATGTTTAAAGATGATAACGAATTTGAATCTTTTTATTTAGGAGAAGATAGAAGAGATTTAACAAAATCAAGTCAAAGATTAGAAAATAAATTAAAAATAGCAAGATAAATTGAACATATTTTACTTAAGAATTACAAATTTTTATTATAAATATGACTGACTTTAATTAGTTAAATATGAATCTTAAAAAACTTATTTTATTTTTAAATATATATCAAACTTATCTATATTTTGTAAAGAATAGACCTTTCTTAAAACTATTAGATAGGCCTAGAATTATCCAAGATAATTTATTTGAAGAAATAATTTTAAAAAATAAAAATTCACAATTTGGAAAAGATAATCATTTCAAAGATATAATTTCAATTAAAGATTACAAAAACCAAGTAAGTATTAATACTTATGAAGATTTAGAAAAATATATTGAAAAAACAAAATTAGGCATTCAAAATTCAATTATCTCAAATAAGTCCTTATTCTTTGCAATTACTTCAGGTACAACAGATAAACCTAAATTTATTCCTGAGACCAAAAAAACAATCAAATCACTTCAAAATTCATGGAATGTTTGGACATCACAAACATATTTACTCTCACCTAAGACATTTTCATTACTAGGAGCAATCCATGGTTTTTCTTCTAAATCTTATGAGGGAAGAACAAAAGGTAAAATTCCATTCGGGAGTGTTAGTGCTTTAATTCATGATAAACAATTATTCATAATAAAAAAAATGTATTGTGTTCCAGATGAAGTACTTGAAGTTGAAGATTATGAACTAAGGTACTACTTAATTATTATATTCATATTAAAGAGAAATTTAACACTTTTAATATCTCCTAATCCAAGTAATTTGTTAGTTCTTGCAAAAAAACTCAATAAACATTACGATGAATTAATTGAGGACTTAGAAAATAATACAATAATTAGTTTAATTGATAATAAGACTATAAATAAAGAAATTAAAAACAAAATTTTTGAATCTTACACAGATAGAAAAAAAAACCTTAAAATTGCAAATAGGTTAAAAAAAATCAAAAAAGGCAAAACTATAATCTATCCTAAAGATGTTTTTACTAATCTTCAAACAATTGGATGTTGGAAAGGGGGAAGTGTAGGAATTTATATTGAAAAACTTCCAAAATATTTTGGTAATGATGTATTAATTCATGAAATTGGATATATGGCATCTGAGGGTAGGTTTAGTATTCCAACTTCATATTCAAAGAAAGGGGAAGGAGTTTTAGAAATAACTTCAAATTTTTACGAATTTATAGAAGTGAAAGATTATGATAAAAATAAACTAGAAACAAAATTAGTCGATGAATTAGAAATAGGAAAGAAATATTACATAATAATCACAAACAGAAGTGGATTATATCGATACTTTATGGATGACATTGTAGAAGTAGTCAATTATTACAAAAAAACACCTCAAATTCGTTTTGTACAAAAAGGAAAATATTTTTCAAACTTAACTGGCGAGAAGATAAGTGAATGGGAAATAATTAAAATAATTGAGAAAACATTTAATCCTCATTCTTATCAAACATTCTTTGCTATTGCAAATATTAAACACGAAACTCCACATTACGAATTATATATTGAATTCAATAAAGAATACTCGCAGAAAGAATTTGATGAATTAGAAAACAAATTAGATAATAAATTAAAACAAATAAATATAGAGTACGAATCAAAAAGAAAATCCCAAAGATTAAATAAAATAAAAATAAAGAAACTTCCTGAAAATTTCATATCACTTGCTAAAAAGGAGTTTTCAAAAAATACTTCAAACGATACTCAAACTAAAATACCTAAATTAATTGTTTTAGAAAAAGATAAAAAAACATTAGAAGATATGAAAATTATTTAGAATCTTTTAGTGTATCCTAAACCAGCTTCAAAACCATCATGTTCAAATTCTTTTTGAGCATGAATGTTTAATTTACCATTTTCATTAATATTCAAACCTAATTCTCCTGAAAGAGTTTTATATATAGACTCCGCATTAGCAAGAGGCATAGTTACATTAAATGAAGGTATAAAAACATCATTTACACCAGATTTATCTTCAACATCATAATTCATATTAAATTCTAATTTTGAATTAGAAAAACCTCCATTGATATTAATATTCTTTCTTTTTTCATCTAATAATAATTCTACAGGAACCATAGTGTTTGGATCAATTGTTGAAAGTGAAGAATTAGAAGAATTATCTTCGTAACTACCATTTAACCATAATTTCAAACCTTCATTTAATCTTTCAATTCCAATTTTATACCCAGATGTATTTGCTGAAGTAAATTCATGTCTTTGTTCTCCTTGAATTAATCCTAAGGATAAAGCAATATAATCCTCATTATTATCTAAAATTTTAGCTTCAATTCCTGGAATTCTTTTTGTATGCTCAACTTCTCTGTTTAATCCAAATGGTTTGAAAGTTAAATCTGAGTTCTCTTTTTCTAAAGTGTAAGATGGAGTAATTTGTAATTTTCCATTCATAAGTCCAATTTGATAACCTACAAAATAAGTCTCTGAAGTAATTTTTTCATTAGATGAAGAACCAACAAATGTTACTCTCTCTTCTACATTTTTTTGACTATAACTTGTTTTCAAACCATTTTCATCCAAATCTGTAAGACTCAAACCAACTAAAAATCCATTCCCTGATTGTTTTTGATAACCAATAGTCTCAGGACCTTTATCAGTTTCACCTTCTCCAATTTTTCCTCCAATTTTCAAACCAACTAGTAAATCATCTAAAACTTCTTTTTTTGCACCCCAACCTAAACTAATTTCTTGAATTTTACCATCCATTAAATTATAAAAATCCCTCGGTGTAGTTCCATTAGTTACAACATTTGTTTTATGAGGGTCAATTCTTTGTTTACCTAAAGTTTCACTAAAACCTAAATTAAAAATTCCATAATCAGTAACTAATGAACCATTCAAATCAACTTTATTTCCTTCTTGCATATCAGAATCAATAAAAGTATAATCTACTCCAAATGAGCTTTGAGGATTATCAACGCTACTTTTTGCAAAAGCTCCTGGAACAAATGCTAGAGAGCCTCCCAAAAGTCCAACTAATATCTTATTTTTCAAATTCATTTTCTTTATCATAAAATACTCACTCGACATTCATTTTTAAACTTTAGGGTAGTAACAACTAAAAAGTATAAAGAAACAAGTAAATTTATAAAGTTCATTCATAATAAATAAATGGAATGGAATTAAAACAAATACTTGCTGATAAAAATGAAGATTTAATTTTTGAGAATATCAAAAATACTCGAAAAATAGAAGAGCTAGATTATGAAAATAATTCTGAATATGAAGAAAGGAGAGTTGAAGAAGTTTTACATCCTTTAATCAAAGAAAATCAAGTAATAATTGTTGCTGGAGCTTATTTTGGTGATGAAGGTAAAGGAAAAACTGTAGATGCAATTGCTCATAATGAAGACATAAAACTAATTCTAAGGGTAAACTCAGGAGAAAATGCAGGACATACAGTATTTAATAATAATGAGAAATTTGTATTCAATCTTGCTCCATCTGGACTTCTAATGAAAGAAAAAACAAATTTAATTGGACCTGAGTGTGTAATGGATCTTGTAAGTTTCATGCAAAAAGAACTATCTCAATTAACTGAAAAAAATATTTCATATAAAGATAGACTCTTCATTGGAAATGTTCATATTGTAACACCTTATCACAAATTAATAGATTTTATTGGAAATTTAAATAACTCTTCAACTCTAAAAGGAATGTCTCCTGTACATGCATCAAAAGTATCAAAAAGAGGAATAAGATTAGATCATCTATTTAATTCCAAAGAAATTGTTAAAAAAAGATTAGAAAAAGATATGATTACATACTATGGTCTACTTAAAGTAAAAAACCTATCAGAAGAACAAATTATTGAAATGTGTGAAGAGATTAATTCAGATGGAGAAATAAGAATTCCTCTATATGTAATTGATTTCTTAAAAGCTCTTGATAAAACAGAGTATCTAATTAATTTATATGATAAATTTGTAGTAAATAATAAAGATTTTCCTCAAATGGTTGATACTACTTATTTAACTCAAAAAATCCTAAAAGAAGGTGGAAAAATTCTAGTTGAAGGACCTCAATCGTATTGGTTATCAAATGGGTCTGAAAAATTTTGGGAATCCTCAACTTCTGCAAACACATCAGCTTCAGGAATCCTTGCTGCAACTAAATTTAATTTCCAAAAATACAAATCTGTTGTAATAAATATTCATAAAACTCCTGCATCTTCAAGAGTTGGAATTGGTGCAAACCCATCATCATATGTAAGTCAAGACTTCTTCTCAAGAAAAAATATTAATACATTAAAAGACTTAGGGGATGCTTGTACAAATTTTGATACAATTCAAAAACAATTCTTTGACTCAATTCAAGAAAATGGAATCTTAAAACCAACAACCTATGAAGATGAAACTGGTTCATACAAAATAAATGTTGCAATGGCTATAGGTTCATCAATACAACATGGGGAATGCGGTGCTACAACTAAAAAACCAAGAGTTTGTGGATTATTTGATTGTGTAGCTCATTATGAAGTAAATGAAACTCAAGGACCCTACCTTTCAATTTCAGCAGTAGATAGGGGAGATGATTATGATGAGATAGGTGTAACTATAGCATATATATACTACAGTCCAGAAAATAAATCTACTTTTTCAAACGGAAAAGAATACAAAAATGGAACAATAATAAAAGCTGGAAACTCACTTCCAACTGAGCAAGTACTATATAACTGTTATCCAATAATTAAAACTATTAAAGGTTGGAAAGAAACTCCTATTGCAAAAAACAAAAGAAAAGGAAACGAATTACCAAAAGGAGTCCAAGACTTAATTGGAACAATTGAACACTTTACAGGTGCAAAAATAATTTCAATAGGAAATGGTCCTAACACTGATGAGCTAATATATATCAAGAATAAACAAAATTAAATTAAAAATATTTAAAATAAAATAAAAAGATCTACATCTTTTTCATAGCTTTATCAACAACTGGTAAAATTTTGCCCATCTCATCTTTAGACATTCTACCAAGTTTTGCAAACATAAACTCATTAGTTGAAGAATTAAAATTTTGTCTAGTAATTTGAATTTTTGATGCTCCTTCACCATATGCCATAACACTTACTTTGATTTTAGTACTTTCAAAGCTCAACTCTTCTGCGAACAATTCTTTATCTAATTTAGGATCATAACCTGCCATTATACTATATTATATAATATTAAAGTTTATAAGGTTTTCTTTTTTATTATTTCGAATATTTTTTATTTTAATGTTAAGATAAAATGAATATTTTAATGAATGACCAAAAATTATTATTTTTGATTTAAAAAAAACGACAAATATCAATAGAAATCATTATTTTCATAGTTTTCAGAATCAGTATAACTATAACCATAACTCTTAAACAAATTAATTCGATTCATATTTAAATCCTCAAATTGAGTTTTTCTAATCTCATATTCACTACGATATGTTCCTCTTCTTGAAGTATATAAACTCTTTTCATCAATATTTTTTAAAGGATCAAAGAAAGATTCATCATTAGACCTATCTCTAATATAATCTCTTCTAAAATCAGAATAATCTTTCTCATTTTCAGATTCAACATCAGGAATGGATAAACCATAATAAACCTTAGGTTCAAAACTCTCAGCAGGATAACCTTTGTGATTTTTGATAATTCTTACATCATTTTTAATAAATTTAGTAGAGTGAACAAAGCTCAAACTAAAAATTAAAATTAAAATAATGAAAAACAATTTATTCAATTTCATATATTCTCAAGTAATTTGATATATATAAACCTAACTAATTATGATTATTCGTGAAACAATAAAAAATAAAATTTATAAACATAAACTCTTTAATTTAAATTATGGAAAGAAAGAAAAGATTAAAACCATCAAAATCAACTATTGGTTTTATCATTTTTCTAGTGATATTTACAATTTTTCTAACACAAATTCCTTCAATGATAAATGATGAAGATGATTTCTACTCAAAACCTACTATGCAAACCTATGGTAGAACAAATGATGAGATGTTAAAAACTAAATATCAAGTAATTACAGACACAATCATGTATGAATTAACTAATACTAAAATTCAGGATTCTCAAAGTAAATATATTGTTGAATTAACTCTTGCAAATAAAATTGATAATAGAGAAAACACAATAGCACAAGAAATAATAACTCTATATGAAAAAAACAAAACTAATGAAGCTAAAGAATTATCTAGAGAAATAATTGAAGAAAAATTAACAAAATTTGATGAAAAAGAAGATTGGACATGGAGAAATTATTTAATGTATTTTTCAAAAAATAATGAGAATTTTATCTTATACAATCAAAGTCCTATTTTAATTGAATACAATGAAAGTGAAAAAATTGGATTTTCAAGTCAAAACATAAGATTATATGAATTTCAATTATATGAAATAGAATTATTTGATGGTAGTAATGAAACTGTAAGATTAAACCTCTTAACAAACGAATCTGAAGGAGATTTAAGCAAGTATATAGATATTGAAACACATGAAAAAAACGATGAGTTAAAGTCAATAAGTTCGAAATTTATAGAATCAAACTATAATCACACTATAACATTCATAATTTGGGAGTAAATTTCAGATACTATCAATTACTTTTTGTAGTTTAGTCTCAATCTCTTTTGCTATATTTTCTAATTCTTTATTATCGACAAAGGACATAGCAATACTAGGTCTAATAGCATTAACAAAAGTTTTTCCTTCTTTTCTATATACAATAACATTACAAGGTAATAATAAACCTAAATCTATCTCAGCAATTAAAGACTTATATGCAAAAGGAGGATTACATGCTCCTAAAATAATATAATCCTCGAATTCAACATCAAGTTTTTTCTTAAGGGTAGCTTTTACATCAATCTGAGTTAATATACCAAATCCTTCTTTTCCTAATTCTTCAACAGATTTCTCTACTGCCTTCTCAAAATCATATTCAACTTCCTTTTTAATTCCGTATTTCATTTTAATATTCATTTTTTATTTTAACTCCTTTTTAATCTCTTCAAATTCTTTTTTAGTGATTTCACCTTTTGCAAACCTTTTCTTTGCAATATCTAAGGAATCTTCAACTTTATGTTTTGAATTATTTTGATTTCCTGTCGTAGATTTAATTACAAAATATATGAACCAAATCACTAGACCCCAAAATAAAATCATTATAAAACCCATCTCAAATAAACCAAATCCAAAAAGATTCGAATAACCATATCCATCCATCATATTACTACCTCCATAGTTTGTATTATATTCATCATTTAAATTATTTGAATACATCATACCTCCACCCATCATCTCATCCATTACTTTATGAGCTTCATCAGGATGCATTTACTCCATATAATAATCACCTATTAACTCTAATTGATGAATTGTCAAATCATTACAATTAGTATTAGATTTTACTAAACTAATAGCCTCAGTAAAATTATGTTCTTCAGAATCCGCAAATACTGTTCCAAATAATATTAGAATCAGTACAATAATACTAATTTTTCTCATTTTTCACAAGAGGATATTATGCTATACTATTTTATTTAGATTTTCTAACTTATAAATCTATAGTTGTATGGGCTTCATCCGATTGAGTATAAACAACAACTAATTATCTATTTTTATCTAAAAATTTATTTTTTGAATAAAAAATCTAAATTGAAAATTTAGAATAAAAGAAATATTCTTATGCATA
>JAQICV010000028.1 GCA_027858315.1 Candidatus Woesearchaeota archaeon | reverse complement strand
GGTTAATATTGGTTCAACGTTTTGAGTATATCTTTGATTGTAACTATTGAAAAATAATGTTGTTGCACCAGTTACATTTAATGGTGAACTTACTCCAACAATTGAATCAAGATATGTTCCAACCTTAGTATTTGACAACAATTCTGCTTGTGATAGGTCAAAGTCCTCATTACTAATTAAGTGTCCTGAAACGATGTCTATTTCTGCGAATTGGTACAATAAACCAAAGGATGAGTCTTTATACTCCACGCCATCTGTTGAAAAGTAAAAACTATTGTTGTCAAATCCTAAATCAACCTTTGAAATAAAATCAATATCTCTTACCACAACTGAAATGTTTGTATTAACCACATCAACACTACCACTATCAAGCGGAACATACAAAGCACTAATATCGTTTCCAAATCTGTGAGATTGTTTATTGAAATCAAAGGACACATTATCCTCAACGCTTAGAAAATCACCAAGCCTTGAATATGTAAACAAGTTCAAATTGTCTTGACTATAATCTTTCATTGCTGTAAATACACCTTTGCTCAAAAACTGAACCTTTCCGCCGATGTTATCAGTATTAAAATCAATTGGCTGGTTATTGGTTATTAAACTCATTGATTCAACACCAATCATATCAATTGTTATCTCATTAACTGGAAGTGAAAAACTGCTTATAATCTGAGTATCTTTTTCTATAAAGAAATCAGTATCACTAACAACAATTCTTTGTACCGCATAATCTTGAACCATGTTTTCTAGTATTAATATATCATCAATAGAGTCAGGGTTAATTGCTAAATCCTCAAAGTAAAATTTGTTTACATCAATACCATCATTGATAGTTATGTATGCTGAATAAGTATTATAATCACTATTAAATATCAACATCATTGACTTTTCATCACTAACAATATATGTTGCAGTCTCAAAAGATTCTAACGCCCTAAACTTTAATTCAAACAAGCTCTTAGTCATTGTTATAACTTCTGTTGTAGGGGCTACAACCTTACATTCAAACCCTTTTGATGTGTATATTTGATTATAATTGTACGGAAGTAAGTACCTTGAATATAAATCAGATGTTGACCTTTTAATAACATTATAGTAGCCACTAGTACCAAAGTAATTCCCATTGATAACCCAAGCCCAAGCAACACTTGTAGGGTTGACATCCATATCAAACATGTCTCTACAAATTGCACTAGCCAAGACATTAGCACCACCGCCAACATATCCTGAAAGAGTAATTATATCAGTTGTATTACAAGTAGGGCAGATTGCTGACATGTTAACATTAGTTGCAGTATCGAGTATATCTTGCCATTGAACATAACCACCAGTAGCTGTACCAGTTACAGCGTTTATTGTTACCTCTTCTGTTGCGTAAGTGAAGTCATAATTAGTGCCATTTTCTATCACTAAGTACTCTTTTGTTAAGTTTGATATATCATTCGCATCAATAAAATTAAAACTCATTGACTCAAAAGCCAATCCATTAACGCTAAGCTGTAATTCATCATTAACAAGAATAGCACTATCTATATCTGTAAAATCTATGCTAAAGAAATAGTTAATAAAGGCAGTTCCGCCCATTACACCAGTTACTCCAACAAATAACAATAATCCAAGAACTACTTGAATGTTTTTTTTATTTACCATTTTTAATTCCTACAATAAAGGTTAGCTAAGCTAGTCCTTGTTAAATCAAAAGTTATGAAATAATCAAGAACATTATTAACATCAAAGTTAACCGATGCAACCTCATTATTTATCCTATACAAAGCACTATCGCCAAGCAAGTAAATTGTTGCTTGATTCCATACATCCTTATCATACTCAAACTCAACTCCATCAATTAAATACTCATCAGGAATCATGAACATGTTAATAGTATTAATATAAACGCTCCTAAAATAACTCTCATCATAAACAAGCGAACTATCAAGCCCAATTACATTTTCACCAAGAGAGAACGGATTATCAATTCTTGCGTACTCATCATCGAACTCGTTTTTCAATACTAATTCAGTACCATCAACCACGATTTTAAATATAACGAACTCCATGTTGTCAATACAATTTCCGTAAGCACAATTGTCAAGTGATTGTTGAACCCCAGTAGCCAAGTTTCCTAAACCGATTTTATTATTATCGATAAACAATTCCATTACATCAACACCATTCTCACTAAATGTTAAGATTGATTGTTGTGGTAAATTATCAGTATCTGTTAGTGCAAAGTTCATGATTATCTCACCAACATTAGCATTAGCATTGAACTGAGCAGTCCATCCAATTCCAGCACTTGTTGAAAATAGTGCATCCCTTTGAGCATTTATTGAGTCATAGGTGATGTTTAAATTATTGATTACAACATTATCAGTATTATCAACAAAGAATGATGCCAAGAAATCAATGTCCTGAGCTTGTGCTAATTGTGTTGATACAATGAACCCCTCGTTGTCAAAAATTGATGTTAATTGTGTATCTTTAAACATAAATTCAACTATTGAACAATCAGTCTCTGTTAATATAATTGAATCAAGTCCATCAAGTACAATCCTATCATCTGCTCCATCAGTTACTATATCCCAAATAGTTGTAACTGAACTCATCAAGTCTTCGAGCAATGTATTGTTAATCGTGTTTGTTGAATAATCGTAGTACGAGTTATCAATAAATGTTTGGTTCAAGAATGTTTGATTGTAAATATAAGTATTATAATAATAATCTTCTTGATAATTGTTAGTTACATAAGTATTTATTGTCTCGTTCAAATAGTTTGAGATATAAGTGTTATATGTTTGATTGTAGGTGATATAATCAATATAATCTATGTAAGTGTAATTGTAAGTAGTAAAATCATTAAAATTGTTTGTTACATAATCAGTAAATGTTTGATTGAGGTAAACATAATCATTAAACACATCATAATAAGTTTCATTGATTGTCACATACTCGTTTGTAATAAAGTCGTTAAATGTTTGGTTTAGGTAAGTGTAAGTAGTATCATTAATATAATTATTATAAACATCAGTCATTGTTATATACTCGTTCAATGTTTCGTTCAAGTATGTCACATTATAATACTCGTTTGTTATGTACTGGTTCGTGATGTCTTGATTGGTTATGTAATCATTATAAGTATTATACACCTCTGTTGCGTTAAAACTACTAAAATAACTACTCAGTAAGCTATCTATTTCATCAAGAGATAACAATGATTGATAATTAATCTCTGTCTTGTCACTAGCACTAACTAGTGTAAATCCAAGCAAGAATATAATAAATATTCCTCCAAGCCATTTTCCTATACCACCATCGTATTTTATTTTCACCATTTTTTTTAATTGAATTATTTGATTATTTGATTAGACTAACTTTTCTATCAAATACTACATACGCCACAGCCAAAATTAAAGTTCCTGTGATAAATTGAACTACTGGGTCGTTCCCAATTCTTGTCAATACAATAGTACTAAACCCCTCATAGAATAAAACACTTCCAGCGAACATCAACACTAAGCCAAGCACTTTATACAGAAATCCCTTCAATCCATCATTACTTTTTTTCATACTGCAATAGTAATAAATTCATGAGTTTATATAGTTTAGTATTGAGTGATAATAATAATCTCTACCTACTAATTAATTGGTATTGTTAAAAAAAATAAAATATATTTAAAACATAAGGCTTTATCTACCAAATATTTTAAACTGAGCATCTGAACTTGCACCAGCTAATTGGCTACCACAAACACTAACAGGCATCCTTATATCAAGAGTTACATCCCTGTAATCAAATATCATACATCCATCAACATTATATGATGGTGTTTTCATTGTATAAAGCATCCAATAATTTTCTGTATTATATACAAGCAAATCCTGTAATGGTTTTTGAGTAGTTAAAGTTAGTGTATCAATTCCTGGATTTTGATAAGCACTAGTGAAAGCGTATTCGCAACCAGTAGTTATATCACAAGTATCAATAACATCTGTTGTATCCAATTTTCCGTTAACAACTGAGCCAGTAATACTAGCACCATAATCGAATGAATAATCAAACACATTTAATACATAAGCATAGAATGTAGCCCAAGCATCAATACCAATAGGGTACGCAGTTCCAACAAAGCTTATTGAATCGTTCACGCTATCCATTGACATTTTACCAAAAGTTCCAACAGCTAAATTATCAGCACTTATAGTTGATGCACCAGTATCGCCAAGCCTTAATCCGTAAGACTCACTAGCATCAAAATTAAAATGACCCACTTCAATAAATTCAGCACCATCTACATTAGATATGTAACCATCAATAACAATTCCCTCAATGTTGTCATGGTCCTCACTTGCTGCAAGACCTATTCCATAAGCAATATGATTTATCGTATCACTCCACATTGAAATACTACTATCTGCTCCGATTCCATCAACAACATCTTGTGCATTAGTTTCAACTAGACTGCTAAGCAAATTTTGGTTCTCAGTATAAGCTAACATGTCATTATAATTCTCATTACTAACAAGTTTAAAATTACTATCAAGCATACTAGACTGCCCAGCAGTTAATTCTTGCTTAACAATAGATATCTCATTAAAACCAGTAGTTCTTGTATCTTGATTAACTGCAAGTGATGGGAATGAGTATTCCGTGAACTCATTAATTGCAAATTGCATGTTAGTTCTTGGAGAGAATCGTGAAACCACATTCATGTCTCTAATTGCGGCCCAACTTTCTTGTTCTAAGTCATAACCAGTAGCTCCAACATAATGATATTTGTACCAACTGTATTCTGTATAAGCCGATATAACTGTAAACCCCTGAGCAAAATCCTTTAATATTTCAATATCTCCGTTTGCATCCATTAACACAATACTATTATACGCCAAAGGAGAACTAATATCGCTTGTTGATGCAAATAATTTATAATTGTTTGCAGTTAAATAACTACTAAATTGATAATCTGTGAATGTATTAACAACATCAATTGATTCCAAGTTTGGTATAACATAGTCTCTGTTTTCAATACTCCATAAAACTTTATATGTATTCCAATCAGCATTATATACTAGAACTGCTTGAAAGTATTTATCAAAACCCCCTAAATCGAACGCTGTGTTGAACCAAATTTTCTTAATGGTTTCACCATCTTTTAAAGCTCCTGTGTATTTAGTTAACTCTGCTACTGAATAATTCATAGTTGTATTATCAAGCATGTTTTTTAATACTATCAAGTCACTATCAAAAGCATCGTACTCAACTTCAATCTTTCCACTGGTGTTATCCATGAACACAGTAATTGTTGGGTCATCAATAATTCTATCCAAATCTCTGTTTTCATAATCAAGACCCTCTTCATCATTAACAGCTGTATCAGGAGCTAGGTTTATTACTTCTGTGAACCCATCATCAGTAGCACCCCCTCCGCTTATTGCAAAGATTCCACCAACAACAACCATCATAACTAAAGCTATGATTGACATTTGTGAGCTTTGCCCTTTTTTATGTTTACAATATGTTCCCATGATGTTATTAAACTAAATTCATGAGCTTATATAGTTATTGTTTTTTTAGAATAAAAATTCGTATTGAAATATTAAAGAATAGATGAAAACATTCTTTCAACTAAATCCCACACCAAAAACAGCATTGACTTTATACCATTGACAAAGTACTCTATGAATATCTCATAATATGGCGTAACTATATCAGGAACTAAATAAAATAAAGCAATAGACACCACAAGCCCAGTTAGAACAACAGGGTTCATAAATAGTTTGCCTAGTGTATCAATAAAGAACTTAGCAAGAACCATTTTTAGAGCAAAGAATAGGAGTACGCTACCAGTTAAAAAAGTTATTAGTTCTACCATATTTTAGTGTTATTTTAGGAGTTTATATACTTTGCGGAATTTTGCTTTTCAATCTCCTTATCTTTGAGTTCCTTAAACTTTTCAAGCATCGGAATATTCTCATAAAATTTAATTGCATTACTTTCTTTTAGTGCCATGATAAAAAATATCGTGCATCCTGAAACAAATTTAATCCATATTTCAAAATTGGTATATATTAACAAAGCCAAAAGCCCAATAATTAAAACGCTCATCAATAAATCATGTCTTAACATTTTTTTACTTTTCTTCGCAAGAGTTTTGTGTTCATCATTTAGAAATTTATTCTTTTTAACAGACTTATTTTTTCTAAACCAGTTCATTCTTACTTCTTCTTCCCCAAAATTTGTATCTTTGTATCAATGATGCCAAGCTCACCAGTAATTAATGAGCTAAGTTCTCGCAAGTATGCCAGTTCCTCGCTTTGAGTCTTAATTATAGGGTTTACTTCCTTTAATTTCTGCTTATAAGTAGTCTTTAATTCAGAGAGTTCACTAATATCAAGTTTGCTATACAAATCAATATCATCAACTCTCTTGTACGATTTAAGTTTTTCAAATTCTTTATTCCAGTCGATTTCCATTATTATATTTGTTGGTCTGTCTTTATAAATATAATCAAATAGTTCAAAATTATTGCACTATTATTTCTTCGATGGGTTCTTCCTCGATTTCATCAAATTTGTTAACCCAATTTCCATCAATTAAAGTCTCCTCAACAATATCAACATTAACAGAAAACCTTTTTCTTGTTCCGCCAATATCAAACTCTCTTACTATGTCAAGCCCAAACGAGTCTTGCTCGATTCTACAACTCTTTAATAACACATCCACCGCTTTCTTAATTTCTTCTTCTTTGATTACCATATTAATATTAAAATTATATTTACTTATATACTTATTTATTGTGTGCATTTTTTAAGCACAGCCCTTGTACGAACAATCAAATTATTAAGGTTTCGTAGCAAGTCATCATTATCAAAACTATGAACAAAATACTTATCAAGCCCTATTATTTTAATGACACTAGAACCATCATTATGAAAAGATACATAATAATCATCGCCAGTAATCTCACCTAGTAATTTGAGCCTTTTAGTAATCATGTCAATACTTAAATCGCTCATTTTACTTCAATAACCTCTCTTAACTCCTTTTCAAACCAGTTCAATATTCTTCTACCCTCTGCACTGCAATCAGGTCTATATTTATTGGCTCTCTCAATTACTCGATTTATCAAAACTGAGTAAACATTTTTTACGCTCTCAATTTTCTCATTGGTAATATTTTGAGATACTAGTTCTTTATATGGTCTAATAAAAATTAGCTTATATTTTAAATCATGCAATTCAAAAGAGTTCTTTTCTCTGTCTATGTATACCTTAATATCGTGAGGTATTTTATTTTTTGTCTCTGTCATTTTATTATTTTAATTTTTTCTTCAAGCTGGATATAATTTTTAAGTCGTTTTTAGGTGACTCTATTAATTGATTTAGCTCGACACCCCTAACTTCAAGAAAGTTGTCTATATTAGGTCTCTTGATGCTCCATTTTAGGTCTTGATAGTCAACCAATGAGTACTCTTGCAGTTTATTCAAAGCCTTATAAATTCCCTCTTTTGTGTACTCAAATTTAAGCTTTTCAAAACTAGCCTTAATCTGTGGAACGCTCATGAAATCATGGTTGCTCATTGTGATTAATAATTTTAGATAAATACCCCTCAAAAAATTGCTCTGTCTCTTGCTCATTTGTTTGTTAACACCTCACTACTAAACTTTGAAAGCATACTTAATTGTATTATTGATTCTTGATTAATTGCATTAAACACATAAGCTAAAAATCGCTCCTTTCCATTGATAAAACTATAATCATGCCTAAATCCTCTATTGAGATTCGTTTGTTCTCTTTTTATAACTTTGAGCCTAATCAATAAGCTTACATTTTTTTGAATAGTTGTCCTATCCTTACTTAGTGCATCTGCTAATTCGTTAACACTAACCTTATCTTTTTTATTCCTAGCCAATTCAATCAAGAGTTGTGCATGGCTCTTATTTACCTTATATATTTTTGATATTATTTCTTCCATTTTCTTATTTTATTTTTTTATATAATTACCACCATTCAAAATGTTTACAAATTTTATGATTTTTATAATCAGCTTTAGAACAAGTTGTTTGAAAAAATTTACAATCTTTACAAGTAACATTATTTAATTTTATTTGTTCCATTTTCTTATTTAAATTTATTACCGATGCAATCAATATTATTGCAAACAATTTTCATCCTATACTCGCCTATCAACTCGTTCCAATAAGGTGATGCTATTACATCAGAACTATCACAAAGACCGCATTTATTTGACATCTTTTATCACTACCTCGCCCTTTAAAATCCTGTTTTGAAAATTGATACACTCTTCAACATCATTAAACTTAGCCCTTAATATTACATCCTTGAAAACACGACAATCACCACTCATATTTTTATTTAGTATAGCCTTATAATCTTCTAAATAAGATATAGTAGTAATTATTGAGTTCATTTCTTATGTTTAATAGTGCATCCTCTCTGTTGAGCTTTTGCATACTATTGATATATTCAGAATCACTGTTGATTATATCATCCTTAATTTTCATTAATTTGATTAAATATTCATGCGAGTATGTTCCATAATCGTTAAGAGACG
>JAQICV010000027.1 GCA_027858315.1 Candidatus Woesearchaeota archaeon | reverse complement strand
TAGATATTAAACTACTGGATCATATAATAATTGTTCCGGGATTTGATTATTACTCACTTGTAGATAATAATGATATATGAAAATAATAATCAAATTTAAGTACAATGGATGATATTTATAAAGATAAAACAAAAGAAGAAATAATTGATTTGGTGTATACTTTACATTTACAAAATACAAGTGGAAGAGAAACACCTGATGAAATGTTTAGATTAGGGATTGAAGCTTGTTATGAAGAACTGTGTGAGGTTTGCAATAATACTTGCTCTTATTGGGGATATCAATGCAACATAAATGAAATGTTCAAAGAATGTACTAAGTATCGAAAATAGCATATTACCAGTGTGGTTTAATTATTAATAACTAAAATTAAAGAATGAAAATAATTAATTTAACACCTCATCCAATTCATATTATGGATGATTTTAAAACAAGATTAAAAACGTATTCTTCAAAAGGTTTAGTACGTTTAGAAACAAATACAGTAGATGCTGGGATTATTATTGATAATATTCCTATAACTACTACTAAATTTAATGACCTGAAGTATTTTACTAAATCAAATAATGTAAAATCTTTTCCTAAATATAACACAGGAATTTTTTATATTGTTTCTCAATTGGTAAAATCTGCTCTCCCTGAAAGATCTGATCTTTTAGTACCTTCAAATATAATGAGGGATAGTAATGGAAATATTTTAGGATGTAAATCCTTAGGAATTTAATGACACTCAAAAATAGAGGTTATGTGTTTAATAACAGAACAAAACAAAGCAATTATATTAGAAGAAGATTTAATAGTTTACAAACTTATAAAAAAGATAGGTGATTGTTACTATTCTACATTTTTTGATTTTGATTGGACAAAGAATGTATTAGAAGAAGTCGTTATGAAATCTCATCAAACAGATTATGATGGTGGTGATGATGTACCTTTTGATACAACAGCAAAACAAGCTTATGAAGAATTCTTTAGAAACGAACTTACTGTTTGGAAAGAAGGATTCCATTTTGCTTTTCAAAAAAGTCGATTATTTTGTTATGGTGACAATGAAGAAGTAATGCCTTTTAAAATACCTAAAGGAGCTAAAATAGTAGAAGATTTAAGTGGCTTAGGTGTAACAAATGAAATAATGATGTTATGATAATATTAGGAATTTTATTTATGTTATCTATATCAATATTTACATTTTTGTTAGATGTTACAAGCGAAAACCCAAAAGAATTATATAGATATTATACAACTTTAATTTTAACTGGATTATTATGTATAATATTTTTAATAGGATTTTTATCCCTCTCTTTTCAATATTTCTCTCCTTAAGAAAATGTTGAAGTAGCAACTGTAAAAAGTTGCTTTGTTGGGGAAGATGGCAAGAATAGGTTATTGGAGTATCCACTTGTCTTAATTAAAACCATTCGTTAAAAGGTCGGTAAAATCCCGAATACGTTATTTAACACAATTGTTTGCGGAGCAATGTAAAACCGCACACTAAATCTTATAACTATGCTTATATTATTAATTATTTTATTATTAATATTTTTTGGTTCTTTAGAAGATCTAGCAAGAAAAGATTCTGAAGTTGGATTCTTTGGTATGATCTTCTCAGGAATTATTTTTATTATTGTCTTACTTATTTGGATTTTCTAATGGGGCCTAAAAGACCTACAATAGAGAAATACTATGAAGCATTAATTAAAATTGTTAGTGTTTTAGAAGATACTCCAAGATTTTTAAATGTTAAAGCAATTTCACAACAATTTAACATTGGAACACGATTTTTACCTGTAGCAGTTAAACTTAATATTATCAAAGTAAGAAGAAAAGGAAGAAAATTAATTTATTATCCTGAAATAGAGAAATGTTATTTACAACCTTTACATGCTAGAGATATTATTGAGACAATAAATTTAGAAGTAAAAAATTATACTTCGGATCAAACTGGTAAGAATAGTTTATCTAAAAAAGAGATCAGAGCTTTACAAAAAAGAGGTTATATATTTAAAAAGGTGAAACAATGAATGAATATTTAATTACTTATAATGATGTAAAAACTATTCGTATTCAACATGGTTCTGCACAACTTGCAAGAAATGTTTTAGTGCGAACTATTCCTAATGTTACTATAATTAATAGTACAGTTAAAATCCCTAAAAAGAAAAAATGAAAATTTTAGGAACAGCGCATGGAAATAAAAATGATCTTCATTTTCAAATTAAACGTGGAAACATAGGTACTTTTAGAGGAGTTCTTTTCTTTAATAGTACTTATGTTTGTATTACTAATTTCTCTTCAAAAAATGATGTTTTAAATAAAGAAGAAGTTTTTAAAAAGTTAAAAGAAGATTTTTTAGAAAAAGATTTTATTTTATTTACAAACAAGATTTTTAAGAAAAGAACAAGAGGTGGAGAAAAACAATTTCGATATTTTTTAATGAATAAATACCCTTTTTTAGTTTTAGGTGAATAATAGTATCCTTATAGTAAACTAAATGACATTGAAGGTAGAAAGTAACCTTAATTAATACCAATTTTTTTATTATGGCTGATATTATCATAACTACAAACTTACCTGGACAAGTAGAAGGTCCAGTGAAACACAGTAAAAAACAAAGTAATAAAGTTTATTATTCTTCAGGTTCTCCGGAAGTTCGTAAGATTATTCATACTGATAGGAATTTTACAAGCTGCCAAAGAATTTTACACATTGCAGAAAGTGTGGTGAAAAGTTGGGTAAAAGGAGACTGCCCAAATTGGGTAAGACCTTCAAATTGGAAACACATGACAACAAAACAACGATTAGTTGCTCATGTAAATTCTTTTGATGAAGGATTTGGAGTTTCTTATCAGGAAATCTCAAATTAATTCTATGAAAAACTTTTTAGTATTTTTATTATTTATTGTAATTTCTATTTCTATTTCTTTTAAAGAACCTCCAAAGATGAAATTACCAGAAGTAAAGAAAGATAAAATTATTACTAAGCAGGAAATATTAAGTTCTATTTGGAAAGAAATTATATATTTAAAATTAGAACATCCTGAAATTGTATATAGTCAAATCTTACTTGAAACTGGTTATTTAAGTTCAGAACTATTTAAAACTAATAATAATTTATTTGGAATGAGAATTTCTGGAAGCAGAGCAACTACTTCTAATAAAATTATTAATGGATATAAATGGTATCCTCATTGGAAGGATAGTTTATTAGATTATGCTTTATTGCAAATGGCTTTCTATAAAGGAAAGTCTAAAAAGGAATACCATGAGAAATTAAAAAGGGTTTATGCAGAAGATCCTTTTTATATAATAAAATTACAAAAAATACAAGAAACATTAGGAGATCCCTCAACATAGGGGGATCTTACGGGTCTGACTGATTTTGATTGCGAAGTAGTAAAATATTAAATTCATACACTGTGCTGAAGAGCCTTATACTTATTTATAACTGGCACTGTAATTAATTTACAAGCTAGAACTGAAGTTGCAATAGCAGCGTAAGTTCTCGGGTTATATAGAACCTTGGAACAGAATCTATATGTTTTCTTTATTTTTAAAAATGAAGTGGTGGAGTGATTGGTTTCTAGCCAGTCCCAGAAGAGAAGGACACTCTAAAAACCTATGTATGTAAATATGTTTAATATGAGAGGCTTTGTAAGACCCGGGTTTGATTCCCGGCAGATCCACGATTAAAACTATAATAAATAACAAAATTCACTAAATATGTATAGAGAAATAAAAGGTAATCTTATCACATTAGCTTTAAGTGGTACTTTTGATGTTATTGCACATGGATGCAATTGTTTTTGTACTATGGGAGCTGGAATTGCTAAAGATATTAGAAAAAATTTTAAAGAGGCTTATTCGGCAGATCTCCAAACATCTAGAAGTGACTATTTAAAAATGGGTAATTATAGTAAAGGATATAAATCTGATTTATGGGTAATAAATGCTTATATTCAATATTATTATGGACAAAATTCTCCTGGATGTAATCAATCATTAGATTATGAAGCATTAACAGTATGTCTAAGGAAAATTAATCAAGAATTTTTTGGACAACATATTGGTTTACCACAGATTGGTTGTGGTTTAGCTGGTGGAGACTGGAATAAAGTAAAAGAGATAATTCAAAAAGAATTAATTAATTGTAATGTAACAGTAGTAATTTACGAAAAACCTAATTAAATGGAAACAAAAAAACGAATGACAATTCATAGAGCACTATCAGAATTAAAACTCTTAGACTCTAGAATTTTAAAACAAATAGAAAAAACTAAACCAATAGGTATTAAACAACCTGGAAAATTAGTTAATAATTTTTATTCAGAGGAAGCTTTTATAGAAGCAGCTAAAGAGAATCATCAATCTATTACAGATTTAATTAATCGAAAGAATATGATTAAATTTGCAATCACAAAAGTAAATAGCAACACTTTTGTAAAAATTGGTGATGAAGAAATGACTATTTCTGATGCTATTAATTATAAGAGTAGTATGTATTTAATAGATTCTATAATTGATAAATACACACATATTTTAGCTCAAACAAAAAGTCAATATAACCTTTTAGATGAAAAAGTACAATCTGTTGCAATATCTTTAGCTGAAAAAGCACTACAAAAAGATAATGTAAAAATTGGGGATAACGATGCTTCTAATATTATTAATCCATACTTAAAAAACAACAAATGTTCTATTATAGATCCATTACAATTAGAAGCAACTATTGAAACAATGGAAGAATATAAAGAATCATTTATGTCAGAAGTAGATGCTGTTTTATCAGAAATAAATGCTACAACATTTATTGAGATTTAAAAAAATAAAGCTACTAATGCGAAAAACTTAAATTTAATCTCCCTGCCTGAGGATCAGAAGGCTTACTGGAAAAATATACGAACTATATAACATAAAAGTTAAAAGTTTAAAGTTTAAAGGTAAAAAATTAAAGTTTAAAGTTTATTCTGTTAAAGTTGAAATTTTAAACATCAAAGTTCTTTAAAATCCTTGATAAAGTTTTAAAGGAATGATTAATTATCCTAAGTTTTGCACAAGGCTGCATTATGTAACTTTTTTATTACTCTAATAGAAAATACAGATTTTAAAAACTAAAACTATGATTAAAAGTAGTATTGAAAAACTTTCAGATTCAATAGGATTTGAAATAGGAACAAGCGATGATATAACTCAGGCTAATTTATTAAATGGATTTTGTAAAGGATTAAGTAATTCTATATTGCAAAAAAGTGATATGGAAATGCAAATGTGTTACATGGCAGATAAATTAAATGATACAACTGAGAATGTTTTAATTGGATTAGTAGAATTCATTAAATTGAAAAATGAAAACATTTAGAGAGATTGCAGAAATGCATTACACCCAAGAAACGACAACTGTATTTGATGAACAATACAAACAAACAAGAATTAATGCTCTTGAAAAATTACTAATTGAACAATTAACTATAAGCGAACGTTTATTTCTATGTTCTCGTTGCAAAACTGAATATAGAACAGAAAGTCAAGAAACTTATATAGGATGTTGTATAATGCCAGTTAATTATAGAACAAGTGGAATTTGCGGTGGTGAATTAATTGAAATAAATGAAAATTTAAACAATATGGAAGAAGAAATGGATATTTATGCACCAGAAGGAACTAAAGTAAAATATACTGGTCAAAATGGATCTAACAATGATCAAGAATATGCTAATAAACACTTGAAGATTGGCAATACCTATACAATTGCATTTACAGATGTTGATGATTATCATACTGATGTATGTTTAAAAGAAGTACCTAATCAAGTATTTAATTCAGTACATTTTACTTCTTTTGTAAAACATGAAATGACAAAAGAAGAATTTATTACAGAAAGAACAAGGATTATAAGTGAAATGCTTGATAACCCTGGTGAATGTGGAATTTATCCAACAGGTAAATGTTTTGAACAACTTGATGAATTATTTGATAAAATAACTGCTAATTAAAAAATGAAAAAAGAAATAGTAATTTTTGATTTAGATGGTACAATTGCTTTAATTGATAAACGTAGAGAGTTGTCTATACAAGATGGAAAACTTAATTGGGATATATTTTTTAATCCAGAGAATATTCATTTAGATGAACCTAATATTCCTGTTATTAAGACACTTCAGACATTACACAAAGATTATCAAATTTATATATTTTCAGGAAGATCTCAGCGAACAAGAAAGGTTACGGAAAATTGGCTATATAAGGAAAATATTCCTTACCATCTTTTACAGATGCGTCCAGAAAATGATTATACTCCTGATGATAAATTGAAATATCAGTGGTTACATCAACTAATACAATATGACCACATTAATTCTAAGTCAAAGATATTATGTGTTTTTGATGATCGTGATAAAGTAGTAAATATGTGGAGAAATGAAGGTATATCTTGCTTTCAAGTTGCTCCCGGTAATTTTTAACTATATGTTAATAGAACAATTAGAAAATTCTATACAAAGAATAAATAATACTAAAGAATTAATAGAACGTGGAATTGAAAAGAATAAAAAAGTTCAGTATAATGAAAAATGAAATAAAAAGTTTATCAAAATGTTAAAAGAACTTTCTAATTCTTGTGATAGTTTTAAAGATAAATGGGGTAAAGAACTTCATTATTTATAATAAAGTTAGATAATTAAAAAATAATTATTATGAAAGATTTTATAAAAACATTGTATGAACAAGCAGAAGTAATGTACCAAACAGGTAAATTATTTAAGAGTTCTATTTCTGGACATAAAGTTTGGGAATTATACCTAAATAATTTTTCTGCTGATGACGATCCTATTTTTAGAGACCCAAATAGTTCTACTCATAATTGTGATACATGCCATAATTTCATTAAAAGGTATGGAAATATCGTAACTATTAATGAAAATTATGAAATTATTACATTATTTGATACTATTTGTGAAGAAGAGTATGTAGATTCTGCTAGAGTAATTTCTGATACTCTTAAAAATGCACCTATTTCTGAGGTATTTTTTGAGACTTTTGAAGACCTTA